>JAAYQP010000113.1 GCA_012519195.1 Clostridiales bacterium
GCTGATTGCCAATGAAATAATTAAAATCTTTCTTCGTTCAGCTGAGAAAAACCAACACAAAGAATTCTAGTAAGAAAAAAGAATGTTAAAATTTTCAGAAAGAAGCATCTTTTTTTAAAATGATATTGTATTTCCAATTGAATCAGGATAGGATATAATTATCTTTATTGCTAGGAGGAAATACATGAAACAGACTGATCGTTTAAAGGAAATCTATCTAGCCGGTGGATGCTTCTGGGGAACCGAAAAGTATCTTTCCGGAATTCATGGAATAGTAAAAACAGATGTCGGCTATGCCAATGGGAATACGCAAAACCCAACCTATGAAGAGGTATGCCATAAGAATACTGGTCATGCAGAAACTGTTCGCGTTTTCTATGATCCAACACTCGTTTCACTGGAGGCTATTTTAGATCTTTACTATGATGTGATCGATCCCACCTCAGTGAATCGCCAGGGAGGAGATATTGGATCCCAGTATCGAACTGGTATCTATTATGTTGATAGGGTTGACTTACCAATCATTAAAAAATCAATTACAGAGCTACAGAAAAAATATTCAAATCCCATAGCGATTGAAATTCTACCCCTGAACAATTACTATTTGGCTGAGGAATATCATCAGAAATATTTAGATAAGAATCCGAACGGCTACTGCCATATCCCAAGCTATAAATTTGAAGAAGTGAAAAAGAAAAGCGTATGATTTTTATCCATAAGCAGAACGTTTCTCTCCACCGGTACTTAGGATGTAATAGATTTACTAATCTGTTACATCCTTATGTACCGCTATGTGCGAGAAACGAGCGATGTCTGCCTTGGATAAAAATCATACGCTATTTAATTAACTTATCATGTGATAAACATGAGTTTCACGACTATTTATTCATACCTGTGTAAACCAACACTGCGTCTCTAAGAAACTTTGCAAGGCCTGGCTGATGCTGGTCATAGTATTGTGTAAAACGCTCATCGTCAACGTACATCTGGGCTACTCCAGCATGAGCCTCCTTATTATAATTTCCCCATGTAAAGCTTAACCATCTTCCATGTAGATCCGCTGCCTTCTGAGCAAGCTCACTGGCTGGATCACCACTGGCATAGGCTTCTTTCAGTGTATCAATAACCTCTTTGGTAAGCTTTTCAAATTCTATATACTGCTCCTGGGTCATGTTAAGCATCTGTGCATTGGATGCATCTACTGCTGAATCTCCGTACTTCTCTCTGACTTCTTTTCCGTATTTTTTCTCATTTTCCTCTACCAAATTCTTTTTAAAGCCTTCAAATTTTTCTTTATCCATCATTTTAACTCTTCCTTCCTGATATTGAATCGTTTTTTCTACATTTTTAATTAGCAGATCCAATTGTTGTCTTTTCTCAAGGAGTTTAAGGCGATGATCTTTCAGTGCCATAGTAATATCAAAGGATTCTGAGTTCAAAATTCCTTTAATTACATCAAGGCTCACACCAAGTTCTCGATAAAACATAATTTGTTGTAGACGATCTACTTCTGCCTGACCATAGATTCGGTAACCAGAGGAATTAATTCTTGCCGGCTTAAGAATTCCAATTTCATCATAATACCGAAGCGTTCTGGTACTCACTCCTGCCAAAGAACTTAGTTTGCGCACTGTATATTCCATACAATCACCTCCTTACAAGTAAGGGTAGTGTCAAGTCTGACACCCCTTTTTTCCTTCA
>JAAYQP010000114.1 GCA_012519195.1 Clostridiales bacterium
ATAATTTTATATTACATTATACACAATATTTATCAAAAGTGAAGATAAGGAGATAAGAGTGAAAGGCAAGCAGAAATTAACAATCCAAGCAAAAATTAATTCACCAGTTGAAAAGGTATGGGTATTTTGGACAGAACCAGAGCATATGAAAAAATGGAATAGTGCTTCCGAGGACTGGCATACACCATATGCAGAAAATGATTTAAGAGTCGGAGGTAAATTCTTATCAAGAATGGAAGCCAAAGACGGAAGCTTTGGATTTGATTTTAGTGGAATTTATGATGAGATTGAATTATACAAGATGATCGCCTATACATTAGATGATGGAAGAAAAGTCAGGACTCATTTTACAAATAGGGAAGACTTTACAGAGATAACATTAACGTTCGAAGCGGAAAGCGAAACTTCTATTGAAATGCAGCAAAACGGTTGGCAAGCTATATTAGATAATTTAAAAAAATATGTAGAGAAAAAGATTTAGCTTTATTGGAGATATAATGAAAGGGAGCCTTGGCAAGATACATCAGCTCCCTTAAGTTTATTTATTCGGTCAAAATAGACTTAATTAATGCTATTATAGCATACGCTCTAAGATCTTTCTTCTTATTAATTTGGTAAAACCTAATGAATGATGTTATACTAGATAAGTAAATATTCAAATGAAGGAGACATAATAAGATGGCACAAAACAGAGTAATATGTACAAAAAATGACGTGGATTATCTATCAATCAGAAAAGCAATGATGTCCGGTGCAAGAACAGTAGACGAATTAGTTGAAATTGCAGGCGTTTGTACCGAATGTGAAGGATGCAAAAGTGAATTAGATGCAATTCTTTCTTCGGTTTGCGGTTGTAAGAAAGTTTCTCTAGAAGCAGTAGTAAATGCAGTTAAAAATGGTGCAGATACAGTGGAAAAGGTTGGAGAAGTGACTGGTGCTGGTACCGGTGTCAATGAAGAAACTGGTGAGCCCTGCGGTAAATGTAAAGGCCTCATCCAAAATATTATTGATCAAGGAAGATAGAATCAAAAACTTTATTTAGTGAAGTAGATGTGATATTTCCCCCAAACTTGAACTGATCTCCTCATATGTTGGAATTTTATGACATAGCATATGAGCGTCTGTTTAGTTTGGGGGAATTTTTATCATAGCTTATTATGTTAAGAGGGTAGTAACTACTTTCTAAAATCTATCCGTTGCTAGGATACAAAAACAACGATGAGCCAGCCAATTTTTCTATCTATGTAAGAATAGAAAATCTTCTCATATAAATTAATAAATGGTTCTTGACTAATTTAAATTTGTATGTAATAATTTAAATACATTAACTTACGAAAAGTAATCAAATAACAAATGATAACTAAAATAGTGTATGAAAATCATACAGATAGCTTGGTTGATTACCGGAATTATTACTAGATGAAAAACTGGAGTAAAAAACTAGAGTGAAAAGCAAGGTATAAGAACAAAATAGAAACTATAGATAGATTAATAAGGAGGAATTATTATGTTAAAGAAAATAGATAGCAAAAATATGGGCAGTAGCAATCATGGATGGTTAAAGAGTCTATTCCATTTTTCCTTTGCTGATTATCAGAACCCAGAAAATATTAACTTTGGTGTGTTAAGAGTTATTAATGATGACCTGGTTGAAAGCGGTACTGGTTTTGACCTTCATCCCCATAGAGATATGGAGATTATATCTTATGTGATTAAAGGTGAACTTACCCATGGAGATAGCATGGGAAATAAGAACACGATTTCCCGTGGACATGTACAATACATGAGTGCTGGAACAGGAGTATACCATAGTGAACATAATCTAGGAGATGATGAACTTAGATTTTTACAAATATGGATATTCCCAGACAAGAAAGGATATCAGCCAAACTACGGTGACTATAGATTTGATTGGATTGATAGAAAGAATCAATGGCTGCATATGGTCTCAAGTAAGGATGGTAATGCACCGATAAAAATTAATCAAGATGTTAATATTTATTCTTTGGCACTTGAGAAAGGTAAGGAGATTGATTTTACGGTAAATGAAGCTAGACAGGCATACCTAGTGCAAATAGAAGGAAAATCATTAATAAATAGTATTCACTTAAATGATAGAGATGGAATGGAAATTATAGAGGAAACGTTATCAATTAAAGCAGAAGAAAACGCTCATATTCTAGTTATCGAAATGAAAAAAGAAAATTAGAGTATTGATTGATAAAACCACAAATTATTGAGCAATACAATTGACAGAACTCAACATCTTGTGCTAATATAAAATCCTTATAAATCTACATAGTAAATGCACATAATGGAAAAAGTCTTATATGTGTAGAACTTTAAGGAGGATATTAGTGTACAAGGAGTTCTTTAATATGATTAAGAAAAATAAATCAAATGAAACGATTGTAATAGATGCTGTGGTGGGTGCTGGAAAGACTGTTTACATGGAGATGCTTTCGGAAGAAATGAAGATCCCTTGCTTTCAAGAGCCTGTACAGGACAATCCCTTATTAGATAAGTTTTATTATGATAGAAAGAGATATTCTTTCCCACTTCAGATCTACTTTCTTAATCGAAGGTTTGAGATGTTGAAACAGGCTGCCCAACTAGGAAAACCAACGATTATGGATCGGAGTATCTATGGTGACATGATATTTGCCAAACTTCTTTACGAAGAAGGGAATATGGAAAAGGATGAATATCTATTATATAGAGATCTTTTGGCCAATATGTTGGACCATGTAGAAGCGCCTAAGCTTATGATCTACCTTAAAATTGATACGGACTCTGCAATCGAGCGTATCAAAAAGAGAGGGCGTGACTATGAACAGATCGTTGAGAGAGAATATTGGGAGAGGCTCAATAAGGAATATGAGGATTATTTCTCAGAATATAATCTTTCACCGCTTCTGGTTATTGATGCGGCCAAGTATGATATCGTGGAAAATCCTAATGACCGTAAGGAAGTTCTACAAATAATTCAGCAGAAAATTGCTGAGATCGATAGTTCTAAATAATTGTTGAACAACATGAACTTAACTTACATCCTTGATATGATGATTGTGGGATCATATCAAGGGTGTTTTTTGCTGCCATTAAGTATGAGAGCAGGTGTGTATTGTAGTTTATAGGAATGTAATAAAATAGAAGGTTATAGAAATGTAATAAAAGGGCTTGTTATTAGTCCATATTGAATATAGAATTAGTGGTAATAATATACAGAAAATTTCCGGATATGGAAGAAGGCAGCATGATCAATAGACCGAAGATTTTGTGTAATTTTAGATTTATGGGGAATTTACAACTTAATTTAGAGAAGGGGTGTCTGAAATAATGAATAATACCTTTATTGATTTACACTTACATAGTTATTATAGTGATGATGGAGAATTCTCACCAAGCGAGCTGATGAAGAGATGCCATGCCCGTGGTATTACGATTGTTGCAATTGCGGATCATAACAGTATCAAAGCAGTGGAGGAAGCAAAAAAAGAAGCGAATAAATATCATATCCATTATATTAGCGCTATTGAAATTGACTGCACCTACCGAGGCATAAATCTCCATGTCCTTGGATATGGGATAGATGGTAAGGATAAGGCTTTCCATGATCTTGAAGAAAACATACTTCATCAAGAAAGAGCATCTTCTACTAAAAAATTAGAATTAACGAATCGACTTGGCTTTGATATTAAACAAGAGCAGTTAGATGAGCTCAGCAATAGTGGCGTCTATACCGGAGAGATGTTTGCAGAAGTATTATTAAATGATTCACGATATGAAGAACATGAATTACTACAGCCATATCGACCCGGGGGGAATCGAAGTGATAATCCCTATGTGAATTTCTATTGGGATTTTTATTCTCAAGGAAAGCCATGTTATACAGAAATCATTTATCCGACCATGGAAGAGGTAATAAAAATGATTGCTGGAAGTGGTGGTGTTTCAGTACTTGCTCATCCAGGGAATAATTTGAAAGGTAACTTTGAAATATTGGAAGAAATGATAGAAGCTGGCATACAGGGTGTAGAAGCATTCAGTAGTTATCATGATAGGGAGACAGCGGAATATTTTCTGCAAAAAGGCAGGGAGCGCAAGCTATTGGTGACTTGCGGCAGTGATTTCCACGGTAAAACAAAACCGTCCATCCAGATTGGTGAAACAGGATGTAGCTTGAATCCGTTAGAAATTCAAGAGGAATTAGTTAAAAGAGGATTGCTATGATAGATTACAAACATTGTGGTGTCAACAAGTTAGGAAAGGGTTAGTCAGATAATACAGATAATAAAGCTAGATATTAAAGCTTGATAATACAGCAAGGCAGGAGGAGTTCAATGGAAAATTATCATAATCTCGTCAGCAAACAACAAAAGTTTTTTCATTCGGGAAAGACCAAAGACTTTAACTACCGTATAAATGCTTTACAAAGGCTAAGGGATTCGATTAAAAAGTATGAAAATAAACTTCTAGATGCTCTAAAAGCGGATTTACATAAGCCGGAATTGGAGGCTTATATGACGGAAATCGGGGTTGTCCTAGAAGAAATTCGATTTACCCTAAAGCATCTTCATTCATGGGTTAAGCCCCAGCGAGTAAAAACCCCATTAACGCTTTTGGGATCATCAAGCTACATTTATTCCGAACCCTATGGAGTAGCCTTGATTATTGCCCCATGGAATTACCCTTTTCAACTTATGATAGCACCTCTGATCGGAGCAATCGCTGCAGGAAACTGCGCAGTACTCAAACCCTCAGAGTTGACTCCTAGAACTTCAGAGGTTTTAGAGCAGATGATTACAAAGCTTTTCCCGGAAGAATATATCGCAGTAGTTCAGGGGGGAGTTGAAACGAGTCAAGCGCTTTTGAATGAAAAATTTGATACCATCTTTTTCACTGGAAGTGTACCAGTTGGGAAAATAGTTATGAAGGCAGCAGCAGAGCATTTGACACCGATCACCTTAGAACTTGGAGGTAAGAGTCCATGCATTGTTCATGAAGATGCCAATATTAATCTAGCTGCGAAACGGATTGCATGGGGAAAGTTTTTGAATGCAGGCCAGACTTGTGTAGCACCAGACTATGTTTATCTTCATCATAATATTAAAGATGTCTTTATAAAGGAATTAAAGATAGCGATCCGAAAGCTTTATGGTGAGCTGCCAATCGATAATCCTAATTACACCCATATCGTAAGTCAGAAACACTTTGATCGGTTAAGTGCATTTCTGGATGAGGGAGAAATCGTAATCGGCGGGGCCAGCGATCGAAGTCAATTGGTGATTGAACCAACGGTTTTAACTAAGATAAGCTGGCAGGATACCATAATGCAAGATGAAATATTCGGACCAATCCTTCCAATTCTTGAGTATAACGATTTATCGCAAGTAATTGAGGGAATTCATAATCATCCCAAACCATTGGCCTTGTATTTGTTTACAGAAGACGCTAGTGTAAAGAAAAGGATTCTTAAAAATGTTTCCTTTGGAGGAGGTTGCATCAATGATACCATCTATCATATAGTATCTCCCTATCTACCATTTGGAGGGGTTGGAAGCAGTGGAATAGGATCCTATCATGGGAAAGGAAGTTTTGATGCATTTTCCCATAAGAAGAGTATTCTTAAACAGACAACCCGTTTTGATATTCCACTGAGGTATCCTAACTTCAAGAATGGAATTAAAATGATAAAATATTTTATGGGATAGTGATACATGGTTATTCCCCGGACTATTCCCCCAGAATGAATTGACCCCCATATGTTAGACTGATATGATCCCTCTTAAGTAGACAAGGTAAATAACCAAAATCTACTTAAGGGGGGTTTTTATGTCTCATAATAATGATTGCTTGATTTTTCATTTTCAGTAGTATTAAAAAGAGTTTTGTAGTAGAATGTAAGTATTATTCTAAATTTTTAATGAAAATTTAACGTAGATTATGTTTAGGGAGGTTAGATGGAAGATATGATCTTATAATAATAGGTGTGGGAATAGGAAGCTTAATTGTAATTAATTTTATTATGAAATAGCTTCAATAATTTATTAAAAATTACGTTTACAAGGAGTACTGTTTATGAAAGAAAAGTTTGATTTACGATCGAATATATTAGTTGGTTCTTTACTTTTTGGACTATTTTTTGGGGCAGGTAATTTAATTTTCCCTGTTCATATGGGGCAGTTGGCTGGTGATAATACTTTACAAGCTACGATTGGATTCTTAATAACTGGTGTAGGACTTCCTTTGTTAGGAATTATTGCATCTGCCCTTTCGCAAAGTGAAAGTTTATTTGACATGGCAAAGCCTGTTAATAAGATTTATTCAATTTTATTTACATGTGCCCTGTATTTAACAATTGGACCTTTATTTGCAATTCCACGTACTGCTACCGTTGCATTTGAAGTGGGGTTAAACCCTTTTATTCCAGAGGAATATCGATCAATAGGATTATTTGTATTTTCACTCATATTCTTTGCAGTAACCCTTTATTTTTCACTCCGTCCAGGTAGAATTATAGATTGGATTGGTAGATACCTTACCCCAATATTTTTGGTGCTATTATCAATCTTAATAATCGCAACTCTTGTAAACCCAATGGGATCCGTGGGTGAACATGCAGCACAGGGAAATTACATTGATAAGCCATTATTTACAGGCTTATTAGATGGTTATAATACGATGGATGCTTTGGCTTCACTTGCCTTTGCAATTGTTATTATATCAAACATTGAAAAGTTAGGTGTAAAAACTCCAAAGAGAAAAGCAATAGAAACAAGCAAATCTGGTATTGTGTGCGTTATAGGAATGAGTGTCATTTATGCTTCATTAGCCTATATGGGAGCAACAAGCTTAGGTAGCGTTAGCCGAGCGGACAACGGAGGAAGAATTATGTCCTTGGTTAGTGAGCATTATTTTGGAATGATAGGTAAAGTCTTGCTAGCTGCGATAGTAACCGTTGCCTGTTTGAAAACTGCCATCGGTTTAATTACTTCTTGTTCTCAAATGTTTAGTGAAATGTTTCCAAAGTCAATATCCTATAATAAATATGCTGTTATTTTTACTCTTTGTTCCTTTACAATCGCTAATTTCGGATTAAATAAGATTATCCAACTATCGATACCGGTACTTATGTTTCTTTATCCGTTAGCCATTACTTTAATTTTGTTGTCTTTATTATCACCAATGATTAATAAACAAAGCGATCTATATAGATGGACAACCTTGTTAACCATCCTTGCAGCATTCTTTGATTTTTGTAATGCATTACCAGACAATATAAAAGAAACTACAGTTATAAGTAGGTTTATAGAATTTGCTCACAGATTTTTACCAGGGTTTGACTATGGATTTGGTTGGATTATACCAGCCTTTGTGGGCTTTGTGATAGGATTTATTATTTGGAGAATTCGAGAAAAGTTAAATCGATAAAGAATTCGTATTTAAAATAAATGAATAAACAAAATAAACAAAGAGGAGATATGGGAAATGAAGAAATTACATGTAATTAAAAACATCACGATCCTTACAATAATTTGTTTGTTGGTGGGAAGTAATACCATATTTTCTAGGGGACTTATGGGTAACCTTATCGCAGTCGCAAAGGCAGATGAGCACACCTCCCAGGCCATAGGGTTAATTAATATTGAGTACCGAACACAGGAGGAAATTAGAGAGTATATTCGTACCAATGGGGCAACTTTAAACGATCCGATTACTTATGAGAAAAAGCCCAATGTTAACGGGCCTTACGATATGGGAGCATTGTCAAAAGAGACCCTAAACTCAGCAATAAGCATGATCAATCAGGTACGTTTCATAGCAGGACTGAACTATGATGTTAAATTGAATTCGGAGTATTCAAAATTAACCCAGGCTGCAAGTTTGATGAATTATCTTAATAATACCCTTAGTCATTATCCTGTAAAACCGAATGGGGTGAATGAAAGCCTGTATGAATTAGGACGTACGGGGGCTAGTTCTAGTAATATTGCTTGGAATTATTCTAATCTTAATCGAAGTATAGTCCATGGTTATATGGCAGATGATGATAGCGGGAATCGTGTGATGGTAGGACACCGTCGTTGGATTTTGAATCCACCAATGGGGGCCACTGGGTTTGGCGCGGTACACGAATTCAGTGCTATGTATGCCTTTGATAAAAGTGGTGGTATGTATGCCAGTGGTGTCGCTTGGCCGGCACAAACTATGCCAACAGATTATTTTAGTCCCGGTTATCCTTGGAGTATATCCATGGGAGAGGAGATTGAGAAAAGTCAAGTAAAGGTAACTCTAGAACGGCTTCGTGATAATAAGGTATGGGAATTTAGTGATCATAAAGCAGATGGATATTTTAATGTAAACAATGGAGGATATGGTCAGAAAGGCTGCATCATATTTGTACCGGAAGGGATCGATTGCTTCCTAGACCAGGACAAGTTTCAGGTGAATATAACAGGACTTAGTAGGCCAGTTTCCTATCAGGTAACCTTTTTTGATTTAGTGGTACCAACATCCTTTGAAGTTATGGCGGATGATGAAAAGATATATTTAGGGGAAAGAACCTATGTAGAGGCTAAGATCTTACCTGAAAATGTTACAAATGATGAGGTGCTTTGGAAATCCTCCGATGAATCGATTGCAACTGTGACCGATTATGGTATGGTTCAATCCAAACAATACGGAACAGTTACAATCACAGGTACCTATCAAAGTACAGGCTTGGAAGCTTCCGTTCAGATCAAGATTGTACCAAGAACCCAAGAGATTTACTCTCTGTCTTCTCCTAAAAAGGGAGCATTCACAGTAACCTATGCAAAAGATACCACCGTCACTGGTTATCAAGTGACCTATGCAACCAATCATGATTTTACAAAAAACAAGAAATCAAAAACCATTAAGAAAAATACTAGCAACAAAACGACGATTAAGAACTTAAAAGCAGGAAAGAAGTATTATGTTAAGGTTCGTGCTTTCTATGAGAAGGATGGGGTAAGAACCTATGGTTCCTATAGTAAGGTACAAACAGTAACGGTGAAAAAATAAATTTTTAGTATCTTAGATAGAGAGATTTATATCCATAATATAAAAAGTGTTCTAATATTAGTCCGGAATGATTCACTTTATAGTCATTCAGGTACTAAGATTAGAACACTTTTTTAAACTATTTGTCGCCTTTTGCAACTTCTGGTTTTTTTAATGTTTTCCATGCATGCATTGCTAAGGAAAGTGCAATTACTCCATAGCAAATAAATACGCGGAAATACTCGCCGATTAAGGCACTTCCAAACAAATTACTTGCTGAAAGAGGTGCAACCACAAATAGGGTATGGAACAAAATTACACCAAGGATTGCATGCTTGTTATTCGCTTTCTGAACGCTGGCACCACCAACTAATAATGCTGCGATGGCATATTGTCCTACCATGGTATGGGCACCATAAGTGGAGAAAGTACCAAGATTTTGTAGATAGATAATCTGTCCCCAGCTTGCAAGTACGGTGGATAAGCACATGGCTATGATACGGGTTTTATTTACGTTTATTCCTGCGGAGTTTGCTACCGTTCTACTTTGGCCTACGGTTCTCATATTTTGGCCTAGTCTAGTGCTTAGTAGCCAACGATTAAATCCGCAAAGAAGGATAATGGCAGCATAGGTACAAACAGGAAGATAAACTGCTAATGTAATATCATAGATGGCTGGAATATAGGTAAGCCCGTAAGATATTACCGCAACGATTAGGATGGAAATGAGGCGATTAATATCCGTATCTTTATCTTTCTGTATGAAGCGAATTGAGATCAATTTAACTACTGCATAGATAATAGCAATTACACAGGCAATGGTAATGGCATCCAATAAGAGTAGTCGATCGGTACCCATAAATTGACTTACCATAGGAATAAAAGTAATTCCAAAAGTAATCGGAATTAGGACCAATTTAATGATCTGTATGGTTCGTCCTTCTTTATTCTTACGTACCCAAAGATTTGCAAAACTGACAATAAAATAAAGGGTGAGAATCGTACGAACCAAGATCAACATACTGATATTATCTAAGGAGTATTTTAGATTACCAGTAAGGTCAATCGTATTTTTTACACCAACACCACCAGAAATCATTAAGGTTTCGTTATTTATTGGAATAACACCACCAAGGATAAATAAAAACAATAAATAGTATAGTCCATCTGCAAAGTATGCAAGCACCATACCGGAAATCATCTCTGCACCCTTTGTTTTATTATAAAGAGCACCAGTCAGATAACCGAACAAGATAGCAATTGGTGTACTAAGTAATATACAAAGAAGAAGACCGCTGACACCTGATAGACCCCAGTAAACCACAAAGAAAATAGCGATCTGTGCAGCCATAGCACCAACAACAATACCAAAGTTTAGCCCAAGTCCGGCAAGAACAGGAATAATGAGGGCTAATACCAAGAAGGTATTTCTACTAAATCTAGAAAATACTTCACTAATTGTATAGGTTAGAGGTTTGCCAGTAGTACTGATACCAAAGATACATAGGATTAAAAACATAAGTACAACTTTATTGGAATAAATACCTTTTATTAGGTCACTGCATTGTTTTTTGGTATAGGTAAAAAAGTTATTCTTCATTTGCAGCACCTCCTTTTGCTTTCGTAAGTGCGTAAAGAATGATACCGTTTGAAACGATCATTCGGATAATATCGGATAAGTCAGTACCAGTAAGGACACTATTGGCTACCGGGAGAGCTACAACTAAAAGCCCTTGGAAAAGGAAGGTACCAATAATAACGTGACTAATTCTTGCTCTGGTTGTACTAGCACCACCAATTAATACCGCTGCAACACAGGAGAAGCCCATCATCAAAGGAGCATTATACATCTGTAAGAAACCAAATGCCTGTGCGTAAGTAATGATACCAACTGCTCCTAGTGAGGTGGAGAGAGCGGTACCGATAATTCTCATTTTGTTCACATTAATACCACTTGCTTTCGCAAAGTTTGGATTTGCTCCAGCAGCACTCATTGCAATACCCGTTTTGCTCTTTAGGAATAGATAGATAATAAAGCAGAACAGGAAGAAGAACAATAATAGACCCGTAGGTACAAATAATCCAGTGTCTTGGTTGCCGATGGACGCGGTATTATTTAAGACTTCACTAAAACTATTGGCTAAGGTTATGGTATTACGGGCACCTTCTCCACCGATCGGCCATTTGATATCACCATTTGTGAATGGAAGAGTAACCCATAAAATATTCATAAAGGCAATGACGGAAAAACCAACATAGGTAGATACCGTCATTTCAGAACCTTTTACACGATTTAGCAAGACTCCGTACCCCATACCAACGAACCAGGCAATCAATGCAGACAATACAACTGCAAAAAGTAAGGACATCCATGCCCCTAAGTGCTTGTTATCTGCAAAAATTGATAAGTTTGCGATATCTAGTTCTATGGATACAAGTGATCCAAATAAGCCACAAACGATACCAAGGCTGACGCCAAAGTTTGGTCCGTTACCACATTGGATCGATGGGACCATGGCCAGAACCAGAATACCATACATACCCCAACGGCGAAGTACATTACTCATTAAAGAAAGTACATCCATATTATAGAAACCGGCTGCAAACACAACCAAGATAAAGAAGGCGAAGATAATCAATCTAGGAAGTCCGATCGATTGATATATATTTTTTATAAGCTTATTCATCTTTATGTACCTCCTGTTTTACACCAGACATGGCAAGACCAAATTCTGCATCAGGATCCTCTGGCTTCAATATACGAGCAATTTTGCCTTCCGCTACAATTGCAATACGATCACAAATACTTCTTAATTCATTTAGCTCGGAACTAACCATGATGATGGTTAAGCCTTGTTCACGATTTAACTTTGCTAGTAGTTCAATTACAAGCTTCTTAGCACCGATATCAATTCCTCTGGTTGGTTCTGCAACGATGAGAAGCTTTGGAGTCAGTGTTAATGCCCGTGCGATACATACTTTTTGTTGATTACCACCGGATAATCTACCGACTGCTTGGTCAGGGCCAGTACAACGGATATCCAATGTCTTTATCATATTCTTTGCATGTTCTAGTGCTTGCTTTTTATCATAAAGCTTGGTAATACCATAATTTTTTAAGAATTTACCCTGAATTTGCATTGCAGTAAAGGTAATGTTTTGCTCAATGGATTCATTAAGTAACAAACCGACACCACGTCGGTCTTCAGAAACATTGGCGATTCCCTTTTTCAGGGCATCCCCTAGAATTTTTGGATCAATCTCATTCCCATCAAATGTTATGGAGCCAGTAGTTTCATAAAGCCCCATGATACCATTTGGAATACCGATTTTACCTTGTCCGGCAAGGCCACCGATACCAAAGATTTCTCCTCTGCGTATGGCAAGATCCACACCACGAACCCGTTCACCAGGCATCTTTACTTCTATATTTTTAATATCCAAGATGATATCATCCGAAGAGATGGTACGATTATCATCGGTATCGTCTAATAATTTTTCTACCTTACGTCCGATCATCATTTCAGCTATGCGAACAGGATTAACATCCTTTGTCAGCACTCGATCCACAAGGGATCCATCTCTTAGGACAGTCATACTGTCCGTTACCGCCATTACTTCATCAATACGATGGGTAATAAAGATGATGGCAATTCCTTTCTTTGCTAATAAACGCATGGTATCTAGAAGACGGTCTGCTTCACTTTCCGTTAATACGGCAGTTGGTTCATCAAAGATCAATAGTTTTATACCAGATTTATCAATTTCCCTAGCAATTTCAATGAATTGCATATAACCAACAGGGAGTCCCTTAACACGGGTATATTCTTCTATATTAAGGCCAATGGTGTCTAAGGCTTTCTTTGCATCCTTTGCCATAGCCTTTTGATCCAATTTTTCAAGTGATTTTCCAAATATTCGACTGATAAAGGTTGGGTTAGAAATTTCGCGTCCAATTTTTATGTTTTCTGTAATTGTAAAGCCTGGTAGTAGCATGAATTCCTGATGAACCATACCAATACCAAGTTCCATCGCTTTATGTGGACTATCGATAACAACTGGAACTCCATCAACTTCGATGGTTCCATCAAAGCCACCTGTATTGTGAATTACAGGCATTCCAAATAAGATATTCATTAAGGTAGATTTCCCAGCCCCGTTTTCTCCCATAAGTGCATGAATTTCACCTGGTGCAACCGATAGGTTAATGTTCTTAAGCACCTGGGTCCCGTAATATTCTTTCGAAATGTTGTTCATTCGAAGAACATAATTAGTGTCCATCCTATACTATACCTCCTAATTAAGTAAAAACAACGGTTCCCAATATCCAAACGCATGGTGGGAACCGATGTTTTTCATTCGTTTCTGTGTCTGATTTTAAAAATCTTGGAAAGGACAAAGTAGAAGATAGAAGTTTTCTAATTTACCATTCGCTTCATCGACATATTTATCAACAGCTACTTCTTCTCCGCCTGCAACTTCATTAAAGATATCAAACAGAACTTTTTCATCAACTCTACCATCGGTACGGCCTTCGCAGAACTCAATTGCATATCTTACGCCGGATTCTACCATTAACATATTAACGGGAACACTCCAAGTAGACATTCTGCCAGAATTGCCATACTCAGCAACTTTATCTTTAATCGCATCGAGCATATAGTCAACATCACCCTCGTGGCCGGCTACATCAATACCCATAGCTGCAGGATATCCATGATATGGAGACGGACAGCATTGCTGAGGGAAAATTGCCTTTTGTTCTGCAATTGTACGAATTAATGGTTCTTGCATAGCGCAGTTTGTACTAAAGAATGCGGTATTAGGACCGTATTGTTTTACATATTCAGGAACGTTTTCAATAATCCATTGTTGAGCACCGGATACACCAGCATCACCAGTTGGGTCTGGAGCAGTTGCTTCAACATACTCGATGCCTAAATTCTCACATGTTTCGATGAATTTTTCACGACGAGCTGCAATTGTAGCGTAGGATAGGTGGCGCGCAAAGGAAATATGTACGAAAGTTGTTGCACCCTGTCTTGCAGCTTGCTCTACAACAGAAGTACCCATGGCAATCTCATCTACTAATAAGCAGATATCTGCTTTACTTGCTATGGTTGCAGGATCTTCTGCTACAACACCATTAATAAATAACATATCTTCACGGGTTTCACGTACCTTGTCAATGGCAGCAGCAGCACCAGGTACCGATTGAACGAATACGATAGCTTTTACAGCGGGATCGCTCGCTAAACCTACCACCTGTGCAATAGTAGCTTCTGTTTCTGTTGCGAAGTTATCAGGATAGGTTGCTGTAACAATCTTTTCTGGGCCATAGGTTTCTAACATTTTCTGAGCAGCTTGATACTCTTCCTCCCCTTGGGATACCGTACCAGTAATGATGCCAATTTTGTAATCATCCGTTTTGGTACTGGTCTTTTGACTTCCTCTACAGCCAACAGCAAAGATTGCCATTAAAACTGAGAGGAGAAGAATGATTTTTCTTTTCATAAATATTTCTCCTTATCTTACTTATTTTTGTAGCCTTCATTTTTAATTTGCCTAAAATGCTTGATACAGATCTGTATATTATTGGTAATGCATGCAAATAAATGAAGAGTTACTAAATACTAACAAACCTATTTTACATTATAATAATGGTAAATACAAGGAAAAATATGATGATTTAAAGCGAAATCAATTTAAAGCATTACGGAGTAAAGTGTTGCGTGGTGAAGTGGTGATGTGTCATAGTGTTATACCTGAAACAGTTGTCAAATTGCTTTTGTATATTCCTTAGCTTTAGGTGGAGATTTTGTCTAATATACCTGATAAATGGGCAAGTGCAATTCCATAGTTTGTCATAGGAACTTGCTGTTTTTTGGCTTTCGCCACACGATTTAGTACGAATTTGCGATTAAACATACAAGAGCCACATTGGATTATAAGGTCGTAATTTGTTAGATCTTCAGGAAAATCATTGCCATGCATATTGATAATGGTAAGTCCTTCTCCAATTTTCTCCCTTAATAGACGGGGGATCTTCACAGTTCCAATGTCTTCTTGTAATGGGACATGGGTACATGCTTCTGCGATCAGAACTTTGGAATTGATGGTTAGTCGATCGATCATGGCTGCACTCTTTATAAAATAGTCGATATCCCCTTTCAGAGCAGCAAATAATACGGAGAAACTTGTAAGAAGACTTTCTTTTGGTTTTGCTTGATTGACCAAGGGGAATACCTGAGAATCGGTAATAATTAGTTTTGGCGGTTTTGATAGGGTTGCAAGTGCCTGAGGAAGCTTATCTGCAGTACAAGATATCACAATACATTTTTTATCTAGTAATTCGCGGATTGTTTGGACTTGGGGGAGGATCAGCCTTCCCTTCGGAGCCTGAATGTCCTGGGGCATAACTAGTAATACGAGATCATCTTCCTGAACAAGCTTCCCGGTAATGTCTCTACCATCATAATCTTCCGGAAGTTTTCTTAGAATTGCTTCCCTAATTAACTCTATACCGATTTTCTCTTGGGCACTTATGCAGATAGGCTCAACCTTACAAATGTCTTTAATTTTACGACGGATCGGATTAAGGTCTTGTAATAGATCAATTTTATTAATAAGTGGAATCACTGGTGTATTCCGCTTCCTTAATTCATTGAACCATTCCAGTTCCATTGCAACATTCTCATCAGTGAAAAGAATGAGTGCAATATCTGTTTTTTCCATGGCTGTCCGGGTTTTATCTACTCGCATTGCTCCAAGATAGCCAGCATCATCAAAACCAGCGGTATCGATTAGAACACAGGGGCCAATACCATGAATTTCAATCGTTTTATAAACCGGATCTGTAGTGGTACCTGCAATCTCGGAAACTAAAGAGGTAGTCTGTCCGGTTAATGCATTGATTAAGGTTGATTTACCACTGTTACGTTTTCCGAAGATTCCGATATGTAGCCGGTTGGATCTAGGAGTTTCATTTAGATTCATATGTTTCTCCTTTCCTATTTATTTTCATATTAGGTACTTGAGATTTTTCCTATTTTGTCATTTCTTAATCAACAAATCTAAAATCTAAAATCTCTTTGTCCCAGTCCAATAAGGCCGAGTCTTTCTATCGTAATGTTTCTAACCTTTTCATTGGTTATCGCTTGTAATTCTTTTTGGATTAAAGCTTCTCCCTTTATTTTCGTATCGGGGGAAGCATAATCTTCCAGGTATTCTTTTAATGTCATTAAGGCATTTGGTTGGCAGCAGTTAGCTATTTGACCGGATTTTACTAAGGACATAAAACGATCGCCAGTACGTCCTTCTCGATAACAAGCAGTACAGAAGCTTGGAATATGGCCTAAAGCAAGGAGCCAGTTTACAACTTGGTCAAGAGTTCGTCTATCTTCCAGTTCAAATTGTGAGGTGTCTTCCTCTTTTGGTTCCTCTGTCGCATAGCCACCGACATTTGTTCTGGAACCACCACTGATTTGGGATACACCCAGCTCTAAAACTTTTTCCCTACTTTTTTTCGTTTCCCTGGTGGATACGATTAGGCCAGTATATGGTACAGCAATTCTAAGAATAGCAACTATTTTAGCAAATATTTCATCGGATATCCCGTTCGTAAATTTGTTCGGATCAATATCATCTGCAGGACGAATTCTAGGAACGCTGATGGTATGGGGACCAACTCCGTAAGCTGCTTCCAAATGTTCTGCATGCATTAGAATTCCAACAAAATCATATTTATACATATTAAGACCGAATAATACTCCTAGGCCAACATCATCGATTCCGCCTTCCATAGCCCGGTCCATTGCTTCCGTGTGGTAAGCATAATCATGTTTTGGACCAGTGGGGTGGAGTTTTTCATAGTTTTCCTTATGATAGGTTTCTTGTAAGAGGATATAGGTACCGATCCCTGCCTCCTTTAGTTTACGATAATTTTCTACTGTGGTAGCAGCTATATTTACATTTACTCGACGAATGGAACCATTCTTGTGTTTAATGGAATAAATAGTATCAATACTTTCTAATATGTATTCAATTGGATTATTTACAGGATCTTCACCGGTCTCCAGTGCTAGTCTTTTGTGCCCCATGTCTTGTAAAGCAATTACTTCCTTGCGTATTTGTTCCTGGGTTAATTTCTTCCTTGGAATATGTTTGTTGACAAGGTGGTATGGGCAATAGACACAACCGTTCACACAGTAATTGGAAAGATAGAGTGGGGCAAACATAACGATTCGGTTACCGTAGAACTTCTGCTTGATTTCCTTGGCAAGTTTATATACTCTTTGAATTTCATCCTCCATGTCGCATTCCAGCAAAACGGCTGCTTCTTGGTGGGTAATTCCCTTCATAGCTTCTGCTTTTTTAATAATACGATCAATTAATTCTCGGTTATTCTTGTTGGCTTTCGCATATTCCAGAGTTGACAGTATCTCCTCATGACTAATAAATTCCTCTGCTTTTTTAGATTTTACATCATACATTAAGACATCCTCCTTATTCTATTTCTTGTCTGACATGGATAAATTTGGAAATGGTTTATAATCCCCTCGATCAACAACCAATTGATAACCGATTCGATTTAATCTCCCTTCTAAACAATATCTACATTCTGCAGCTTCATCACCGGTGCATATTTTATTATCATACAATTCATATTTCTTCCTTACTGTAGTAGGAGATAGGTTTGGCATAACCACATTGGCACCTGATAGAATGCCCATCTCCCTGCCTTCAGGATGGATCGTACCGAGGGCTGTGGTTGCCGGAAGTAATACACTTGGAAACATTAAGCGAATGATACTGAGTAATAAAAGTGTTTGCCGTAAGGAGCCCGTGGTTTCCTTAGCAAAGGGGGTTTGATGATGGGGGATAAAAGGGCCGATGCCCACCATATGTGGCGATAATTCTTTAATGAATAGAAGATCTTCCACAAGATTTGTTTCAGTTTGATGGGGGGATCCAATCATTATACCAGCTCCTACCTGAAAGCCGATTTCTTTCAAATCCCATAGGCATTGTTTACGGTTTTTTAGTGAGAGAGTGGGTGGATGGAGTTTTTGATAATGTTCTTCGTTGGCGGTCTCATGTCGTAATAGATAACGATCTGCCCCAGCTTCATAAAATCTCTGATAACTTTCATAACTTTTTTCCCCAATGGAAAGGGTAATGGCACAGTCAGGATATTTTTTCTTAATGGATTTGATTATAGTTACAATCATATCATCAGAATAATAGGCATCTTCCCCACCTTGCAGTACAAAGGTCCGAAAACCAAGGGTATAACCTGTATCAGCGCAATGCAAAATTTCCTCCTCTGATAGACGATATCGAGGAACATTTTTGTTACTCCGACGGATACCGCAATAGTAGCAGTCATTTTTACAATGGTTGGAAAACTCGATTAAACCTCGAGTATAAATTCGATTACCAAAATTTTTTCTGGCTATCGTACTGGCTCTTTCCCTTAGGTAGAGTAAGTCCTGATCAGAAATCTCAGTAAGCAAAGTGTAAAATTCTTCTTTGGATAAAATTTGATTTGCTTCAAGCTTTTCAATCAATGGTTTTACATTTGGCATTTTACATTCTCACTTTCTTTAAATGATATACTACATAAGAAAAACCCTGTGTCCTTAGACACAGGGTGAGTAGGTAAAGTGCATAAAAATAGAAGGATTTAAATCAAACCTCTAAATGATAACAGATATCCTATAAGAACAGGAATCAAACCTATTACCATAAGGAATGAAATAAATTTTTTTATCCTATGCCTTCCTACTCGGGCGAACCCTCGTCATCAGAACATTTTTGTTATTTTATTAACAATAAGTATACTCTATCCATAAATAATTGTAAATAGTTTTTTGTATTAATTGACCAGGGATAGTAATTATTGATGTAATTATGATTGACTATGTCTCTAGCATATTCTATAATTATGGGGATGTTGTTAATATTTGACAAATTTACGATTTGGTATAGGAAATTGATTTTCTAATATCCATGGGGGAGGGAATCATGAAGAATATTATAATAATTGGTGGAGGAATTGCCGGTTTATCCGCCGGGATCCATGCCCAGCAATATGGATTTCGATCGGTAATCTATGAACAGCATAGTATTGTAGGAGGCCAGTGTACCGGTTGGGACAGGAAAGGATATCATATCGATGGTTGTATCCAATGGCTTACTGGGACTAGGGAAGGCACCGAATTGTACGACTTATGGAAAAATGTTGGAGCATTAGGTAATGTGGATATTGTCCGACTTGATAATTTTGGTACCTATGAATATGAGGGTACCACCATTACCCTTTGGAGAGACCTCGACCGATTGCAGAAGGAGCTTTGCCAACTTTCTCCTGAGGATAAGGAGCCTATCGAGGAACTAATCAAAGAAATAAGACTGGTTCAAGATTTGGAAATGCCCGCAAGGATACCGATTACTATGCGTCCAATTGGAGAAATATTTAAATTTTTAAAGAAGATGAAAAATGCGGGGCTTCTAATGAACAAGGCCGGGATGATTAGCAGCGAGGAATATGCGAAGAAATTTAAACATCCAGCAATTCGTTATATGATTTCAGCTGGTTTACCAGAAGGATTCAGTATCGTTGGTTTTATATTCAGTATGGCTACATTTTCAAGCGGTAATGGTGACATTCCAAAAGGTGGTAGCAAAGCAATGGCATTGCGAATGAAAGACCGCTATGAGGAGCTGGGAGGAAAGGTGATCAATTCCGTTGCAGCTGAAGAAATTATAATTAAAGAAGGTCAGGCTGTGGCAGTACGTTGTTCGGATGGTTCCACAGCAAAGGCGGATTATGTGGTGGCAGCCTGCGATGCCAAAATGGTACTGGATAAGCTTCTAAAAGGACAATATAAAGATAAAAAGTTTGATATGCGTTTTGCCTCAGAGGACTATATTACACCTTCTAGTATTCAGATTGCATTTGGGGTAAAGGCGGATCTAAGTAGCTACCCATTGTTAGCGGCATTCCCATCAAGGCCTTATATAATTGCAGGCAAGGAACAGAATATGGTTAGCTATAAAAATTATTATTATGAACCGGATTTTGCTCCGGAAGGCTGTACCCTACTTATTACTACAATCAATCAGACAAATTTTGATTATCCTTATTGGAGTAAATTATATGAGAATAAGGAGGAGTATAATAAGGAAAAACAACGGATTGGTAACGAAGTTAAGGAGAGATTAGAGGAGCACTACCCGGAACTGAAAGGGAAGATCACGGTAGTGGATGTGGCTACCCCTATCACCTATCATCGGTATACCGGTGCATATAAGGGGGCCTGGATGTCCTTCATGATGACTACTAAGACGAAGTCCATAGCCCATTCAGGAAGAATAAAAGGATTAAAAAACTTCTACCTGACTGGTCAGTGGCTAGAACCACCCGGAGGTCTCCCTGTGGCAGCTACTACAGGTAAATTCACAATCCTAAAGATATGTAAGCAGGAAAAAATTAAAGTAAACCTGTAAAAATAGCATGGATCATAAAAATCACATTTTTCCATAGAAAAAGTAAGAAAGTTTATATAATTGAATAAAGAATATAAACAAGATGTAATTGTCCTCTTGGTTTACACCATGGGTCTATGTTTTAGGGAACATAGATCCATGGTGTGTTTTTTTTGTCTGACATTCCATATGACATATTTAGGTAACAATGAATTTTATACCTACATAAAATTAAAATAATTTATTATTGACAATAATGTGTATCACACAGTATAATGAAAAGGGAAGGTGATACAGTGAAAAATAATAATGATGATCTTATTTTAAATGGTATTGTTCAGGAACTAAGAAGAGGGACGATTACATTAGCGGTATTAAGTCAACTGAAACAGCCACAATATGGATACTCTTTAGTTGTTCTTATGAATGAAAAGGGATTTGATATCGAAGCAAATACCCTATATCCGCTTTTGCGGAGATTGGAGAAGCAGGGAATTTTAGAAAGTCTCTGGGATACGGATGGAACAAAACCAAGAAAATTTTATAAGCTAAGTAAATTTGGAGAGGGTGTATATGCAAAGCTTTGTGATGCTTGGGATGGTATTAATAGGGTAGTGAATCAATTAATTGATGAGGAGGGGTCATGATGATTGACAGATACATTTATGCTGTTACAAAAGAACTACCGGAAAAATCCAGAAAAGAAATTGGAAGCGAATTAAGAGCATTAATTGACGATATGATGGATGGTATGGATCAGTCTTTTTCGGAAGAAGAGAAAATCGATAAAGTATTGCGAGAACTGGGAAATCCACAGGAATTAGCAAATCGTTACAGGGGAAAAGAAAGATACCTCATAGGACCCAATTATTTTGACAAATATCTTTTTGTTATGAAAATTGTAGTTTTGTCTATTTTTATCGGGATCTCAATCGCAACGGGTTTGGGTGTTATGTTCTCTAATGATAGTATGTATGGAATCATTGGCAGCTATTTAGGCACTTTATTTTCTTCCATTTTACAAGGGGCAGCTTGGGTTACCGGAGTATTTGCCTTATTTGAGTACAAAGAAATAACCCTTGTAACTGGCATGGAACAGGGGGATTGGGAGCCTTCTCAATTACCGGAATTACCGAAAAAAAAGGCTATGATATCAAGGGGAGAATCGATCTTTTCCATCATCATATCTACGATATTTCTGCCAGTATTTTTCTACTTATATAAGTACATTGGAATTTATTACAAAGTTGACAATGAGATTAGATATCTTCCACTTTTTAATGAAGTTGATCTTGCACCATTTAAGATCTTTATAATCCTCGTTTTTACCATTAATATAGTAATCGAGCTTCTAAAGATCATACAAGGAAGATGGACGGTGAAGTTAGCGATCATTACCACAGTACTTAGCATAATATCTTCGACCTTATTTATCAGCATTCTCTATAAGATGAATATCTGGAATCCTGAAATTGTACAAAAATTCGAACAATTCATGCCGATTTCCTTTGAAAGGATGGTATTACTTACGACAGTAGGAATTATCATCGTTACAATTGGTGAGTCTGTCTTTGCTCTTTACAAAGGGATTAAGTATGGAGGAGACTAATATTGTAACCTATTTTATAATGTAAGTTGGATAAATCAAATATAGGTAATACCTATCATATTTATTATATAATTATATTTTACAATGCATTGTTAAAGTATTAAGATATAAGAGTAATTTAATTAACCCACAAGGAGTGCATAAATGAATACTAATCTTAATAGTAGAAAATTTAACAATGATATTTTAAGTCGAAAATCAAATAAGGCAGTAAGAATGATTTTGATGTTGCTTTTCATTAGTTTAATAACACTGCCGATAACAGGATGCAAAGCGCAACTAGAGGTAGATGAAGCTAACATCCAAGAACCTAATACTCAAGAAAATAATACTCAAGAAACTAAAACACAAGATACTAAAACTCAAGAAAATAATTCCCAAGTAGCTGATAGCCAATATTTATATAGCTTTACAGATGC
>JAAYQP010000115.1 GCA_012519195.1 Clostridiales bacterium
ATTGTAAGATGCAATATCTTGGTAAGGAATACCCCTTCTGTGATGTCTGCAGTAGAGCCTTAAAAAGCAATCTGGAGGAATCAAGATGTCAAACGAATTCTATTCAGACCTATTCTGATCTATTGTCACAAATTAATGTTTCGCCTCTTAAGAAGACATTATACCTTAGAGGTACGAATGGGAATTCCACGACCATAAAAGTTAAATTACCTGCCATTTTACATCGTGTTAACAAATTCACTCAAACAGAAGTTGAAGTAGATAATATGGAAGTTACGCTCAAATTTAAATCGAAAAATCCTCAAATCGCCCAGGTATCGAAATCTGGAAAAATAACAGCCAAGAGTAAAGGTAATACCCAAATCACAGTTACAGCAAAACTGGCGGATGGAACAAGTAAGAAATTTAATATTAATGTAAAGGTTGTTGATACGAAAAAACCTTAGAAATCACATAATCTGCAGACCAAACAAGATAGTTTGCTTTTGAGTATTTTATAATTTGAAGTAATAAAGGATGGAGTATTTAAAAACATAATACATAAAAGTCAGACACGGACATGATGCTTTTTCTTTAGCGTCATGTCCGTGTTTATTGCCAATGTTTAACTTTTGACGACAATATTTCATAAGTTGATAAATCTTAATCAATATAAGAAACCGCTTTATAGGGCTTACGATAATCATATTTTGAAATTTTTATTCCTGATTTCAGATTACTAGCATGAATTATCTTTTTATTGCCAATATATAAGGCAACGTGGTTGATCTGAGTATTTTTCGTATAAAATATTAAATCGCCAGGTTGAATTTTATTTAAGGGAACCGTTCTGCCACCTTTTGCTTGGCTTCTTGAGGTTCGTGGTATCTTGATACCTTGTTTTTTAAAAACAGATTGTACGAAACCAGAGCAGTCTGCCCCCTTCGTTAGGCTAGTTCCTCCCCATTTATAAGGGTTACCCTTAAATTTCAGAGCATATTTGACTAGTTCAGCTCTTTTTGATGAGCTATCCTTACCCTTATCGTTAGATGTAATGGATACGGTCAGTTTCCTTTTAAGATTTTTTATAAACCTAAATGTTATACGGAGCTTCTCACTTCCTTACATACCTTTATGGAAAGTGGTTAGATAAAAGAGTATTATCGGTATTATTTTATGTTTTTCCACAAAAAACGTTACAAAACGACATGTAAAGATTTGTTCATAAAATTACTTTCAGATTTCCTAAAAAGTACCAAGAAGTATACTCCCTAGATCATCATACCATCTTTTTTCTTTACAAAACAGATAATTAGCCTATAATTATATATGTATTATTTAGGATTTTCATAAAAAGAGGAAATACAAAGGAGCAAATATAATAAAATATAATGAAATATAATGAAATTCGATGTTAGCCAAAGAAATTGGATGCTTAGGAATAGGAAAATACATATTTCATACTATAGAAACGAAGATGAGATGATTTTTAATTCTATTCGAATAAAAGCGGGAGGAGCTTATATGTATCTTAGTCAAATGTTAGAAAAATTAGAATATACCTGTCTACAAGGACAGGTTCATACTTTGGTCACAGATCTGGTATATGATTCAAGAAAGGTTACGAAAGATAGTGTATTCGTATGCATCACAGGTGCCATAGCGGACGGACATAACTACATACAAGAGGTGGTATCTAAAGGAGCAGCTGCAATTATTGTAGAAAAGGAAGTTGAACTACCTGAGGGTGTAATCGTTATCCGGGTAGATAATACGAGGAAGGCATTGGCCTATATGGCAGCAGCGTATTTTGGTCATCCTGCACAGAAATTGACTACGATCGGTATAACAGGTACCAAAGGGAAGACAACAGCTACTTACATGATTAAATCGATTTTAGAGCAGAATGGAATCAAGACAGGTTTGATTGGTACCATTGAGACCATCATTGGGGAGCAATCTACCCCTGCCAATAATACTACTCCAGAATCCTATACGCTTCAGCAAACCTTTTCTAAAATGGTAGAAGCAGGATGCCAATGTGTTGTTATGGAAGTATCCTCCCAAGGCCTGATGCTTCACCGTGTGGATGGTTTTACCTTTGATTATGGTATTTTTACCAATCTAGAGCCGGATCATATTGGAGAGCATGAACATAAGGATTTTCAGGATTACCTATCCTGCAAAAGTAAATTATTTAGGCAATGTAAAGTAGGATTAATTAATATTGATGATGCCCATGCTGAAGAAATACTACAGGGACATACCTGTAAGGTAGAAACCTATGGTTTTTCTGAGAAGGCAGATCTTAGGGCGGTCAATGTAAATCTAGTAAAACGTCCAGGCTTTCTCGGTGTTTCTTACCGCCTTGAGGGCTTAATGAATTTCGATGTGGAAATTGATATTCCAGGTAAATTCAGTGTCTATAATTCCCTATGCGCAATCGCCCTTTGTAGGCATTTTGATGTGGATATTGATAATATAAAGCGATCTCTAGATCAAGTTAAGGTAAAGGGGAGGGTGGAGATCATTCCAATCTCCGATAAATTCACCCTTATGATTGACTATGCTCATAATGCAATGAGCTTAAAGAGTCTTTTGACCACATTAAAGGAATACAATCCGAAACGCCTTGTTTGTATGTTTGGCTGCGGGGGAAATCGTGCCAAGAGCAGAAGATATGAGATGGGAGAGGTATCCTCTAGTCTAGCAGACCTGACGGTGGTAACCTCAGATAATCCAAGATTTGAAGAACCGCAGGAGATTATCAATGATATCCTGATTGGAGTTAAAAAAGGACCAGGACAATATGTAGAAATCATTGATCGAAAAGAGGCGATCAAATATTGTATTGAGAATGCCCAAGAAGGGGATGTTATAGTCCTAGCTGGTAAAGGTCATGAGGATTATCAAGAAATCAAAGGTGTGAAATACCCTATGGATGAGAGAGTACTTATACAGGATATCTTAGAAGGAAGATAAATATCACTGATTAACTTACAAAGGAGGCTGTTATGTCTTATCAAACCTACGCTGATATTATTATCAATATTTCCCATGAAAATCTAGACAAGACATACCAGTATGCCATTCCTGAACACTTTAAATCCCAGGCGAAGATAGGAGCACCGGTTGTCGTGTCCTTTGGTAAAGGTGACAGGCAGATTAATGGGTATATCGTTGGCCTATCTCAGGAGCCGAAGATAGAGGAAAGCAGAATTAAGCCGATTACCAAGGTGATCGAAGAAGCGCCGGTGATTGAAAGCCATTTGATTTACCTCGCATATTGGATTAAGGAAACCTTTGGGGGGACAATGAATGAAGCACTTAAAACTGTAATTCCTGTGCGAAAGGCAGTAAAAAGAAAGGAAGAAAAAAGTGTTTCCCTCAGCGTTGACCTGGATCAAGCGAAATTGCTGTATTATGAATACCAGCGGAAGAATAACACCGCCAGAGTAAGGCTTCTTGGTGCTCTTATGAAGGATCCGATCTTAGATTATGATGAGGTGATTCATAAATTGAATATCTCTAGAAGTACCCTTTTAAGTCTAGAGAAACTAGGTGTTACAAAAACGCAAGTAAAACAAGTTTATCGGAATCCGGTTCAGTGTAGGCAGGGATTCTACAATCCGGTAATCTTGAACCCACAGCAGCAATATATTGTGGACCAGATTATCAAGGATTATCAAGCAGGATTACGTTCCACCTATCTAATTCACGGAATTACTGGTAGCGGTAAGACGGAAGTTTATATGGAAGTAATTGCGAAGTTACTGGAGGAAGGTAAGCAGGTCATTTATTTGATACCAGAAATCGCTCTAACTTATCAGACAGTCAGGCGCTTTCAACTACGTTTTGGAGAGCGGGTATCCGTTATGAACTCTAGAATGTCCCAAGGGGAACGTTATGATCAAAGTCTACGGGCGAAAAATGGAGAGATCGATCTTATCATCGGTCCCCGTTCCGCACTTTTTACTCCATTTCAAAATCTAGGACTAATCATCGTTGATGAGGAGCATGAAACCAGTTATAAAAGCGAGACAACACCAAAATATCATGCGGTAGAGGTAGCCATTGAGCGGGCGCGGTTGACGAATTCTTCTGTAATCTTGGGGTCGGCAACGCCCTCCCTTGAATCATATCAAAGGGCTAAGACGGGAGAGTATAAGCTCTATAAACTAACAAAGCGAGCTAAGGAAGCACTACCCCCCAAGGTATGGATCGTAGATCTCCGCGAGGAATTAAAGAAGAAAAACAAATCCATATTTAGTATAAAATTAAAAGAATTAATTGCAGATCGGTTAGCGAAAAAAGAGCAGATTATGCTCTTTTTAAATCGAAGGGGCTATGCAGGATTTATATCCTGTCGAAGCTGTGGGCATGTTATGAAATGTCCACATTGTGATATTTCCTTAACCTCCCATAGCAATGGGAAGATGATCTGTCATTATTGCGGATATGAGGAAGTAATACCTTCCCTCTGCCCCAGCTGTGGATCCAAATATATCGCAGCTTTTGGTACTGG
Organism: Clostridiales bacterium; assembly: GCA_012519195.1. Classification (GTDB taxonomy): domain Bacteria; phylum Bacillota; class Clostridia; order Lachnospirales; family Lachnospiraceae; genus Mobilitalea. The sequence continues at coordinate 4,505 of JAAYQP010000115.1, forward strand.
AACACAGAAGGTTGAGGAGCTGGTGAAACGAGAATTTCCTAGGGCAAGAGTTCTTCGGATGGATACGGATACCACGAAGAAAAAAGATAGTTATGAAAAAATCCTATCCGCCTTTGCTGCCCATAAGGCAGATATTTTGATTGGCACCCAGATGATCGTAAAAGGGCATGACTTTCCTCTGGTAAGCTTAGTTGGTATCATTGCCGCAGATTTATCTCTCCATGTCGGTGATTTTAGAGCTAGTGAAAGAACATTTCAGCTACTTAACCAGGCAGCAGGCCGCGCCGGGCGTGATAGCTTGCATGGGGAAGTTGTAATCCAGACCTATCATCCGGAGCACTATAGCATAACTACGGCTGCAGAAGGGAATTATGAAGCCTTCTTTGAACAGGAAATGCTATATCGAAAATTGATGCAATATCCTCCAGCTGCTCATATATTATTAATACTAATAACTTCGAAAGAGGAAAACCAGCTAATCGAAGTTTCAGAATATCTTGGGAATGCAATCCGAGAGTTGCTAAGGCAAAGGCAAATTGATGCCAAGTTAATTGGACCGGCTATGGCTAGCCTTGCCAAGGCCAATGATTATTATCGCAGGGTGATCTATATAAAGCATAGTGATTATGCAACTCTAATTCAAATAAAAAATTATTTAGAAGGATTTTTAAATTACTTAGATCGATTGAAGGGATGTAATTACCAATTTGATTTTGATCCTATGAATAGTTATTAGATGAATGGCAGAGCTTAATCTTAAATTTTCATAAAGGAATACTTAAATCAACTTTATAAATCATTCATGTATTGCTTAAGAATTACTTTTTATGTTATTATATTATAATTATTTAACTACGATTAGAAACTATATGTGTTGTATATAAAATGATACAATATCAAAGGTTCACAAGTACCTGAATAAATCAGTAGAAATAGAAAGGAAGTGCAATATGGCGATTAGAAATATTCGTGAAATTGGTGATAAGGTTTTATATAAAGTAAGTAAAGAAGTGAAAGAAGTCGATAAGAGGCTACTTGTTCTCATTAACGATATGCTTGACACAATGTATGAAGCCAATGGCGTAGGCCTGGCTGCACCACAGGTTGGTATTTTAAAAAGGGTTGTGGTGATCGATGTATCTGAGGAAGGAAATAATCCCTTAGTATTAATTAATCCAGTTATTCTGGAAACAGAAGGAGAACAAACTGGTGATGAAGGTTGCTTAAGTGTTCCTGGTAAAGTCGGTACTGTCACCAGGCCGAATTATGTGAAGGTGAAGGCCTACGACAAGGATATGAAGGAGTTTGTTGTAGAGGGAACAGGGTTACTAGCCCGATGCTTATGCCATGAGATTGATCATTTGGATGGAAAACTATATGTGGATCAAACCATTGATGGTCTTCGTAATGTAACAGAGGATGTCGAGGAAGAAATCTAAATTGGTATGTATCAATGGCAAGTTTGAATTTGCTTACAAAGCAATGGTACTACGATAACAATTCCTGTGGCAGGAAAGGAGGGACGGTCAGCTTGGGACGTTAAGTCTTTTGACCGAAGATAAATGAAAATATTATTTATGGGTACACCGGATTTTGCGGCAACGATTTTAGTTAAACTAATTGCTTCTGATCATGAAATTATTGGTGTGGTTACACAGCCGGATAAGCAAAAGGGTAGGGGCAAAGCCTTGAGCTTTCCACCAGTAAAGGAGCTTGCCTTAGAACATAAGTTGGATGTATACCAGCCAGTCAAGGTGAAGGAACCTGATTTTATGGATATGGTAAGGAAAATGGAACCGGAGGTAATTGTAGTAGCTGCATTTGGGCAGATTCTACCGAAGGCCTTCCTAGAGATTCCTCCTCTTGGATGCATTAATGTTCATGCTTCTCTGCTACCGAAGTATCGTGGAGCCGCCCCTATTCAATATTCCATTATTGAAGGAGAGAAGGAGACTGGTATCACGATTATGCATATGGATGTCGGGATTGACACCGGTGATATGATACTACAGGCGGCGATACCGATCTCACCTGAAGAAACCGGAGGTAGTCTACACGATAAGCTGGCAAGTCTCGGAGCAGATCTATTGCTGGAAGCCCTAGATAAGATAGCCGATGGTACGGCTGTGCGAATTCCACAGGATGATACAAAGGCTAGCTATGTTAAAATGTTAAGCAAAGAAATGGGAAATGTTGATTTTACCCAGTCAGCTATCCAGATAGAAAGGCTAATACGAGGATTAAATCCTTGGCCTAGTGCATATACCTATTTAAACGGAAAAACCTTAAAACTATGGAAGGCCTCCGTTGAAAAGATGGAAGTTGCAGCCAAGCCCGGTGAAATCATTGAGGTAAGAAAGGATGCTATTGTGGTTATGACGGGGCAGGATGCCTTATCCATACAAGAATTACAGCTGGAAGGTAAGAAACGAATGACTGCAGAAGCCTTCCTTAGAGGATATCCCGTGAAAACCGGTACGATGCTTGGAAGCAATGTATCAGAGATATGATCTATGGAATTGTACCTAACAAAATATATTCGATGAAAGGTGGTATGAATTATGTGGCCTTATATGTATGGTTATTATGATCCTACTTATATACTAGTAATAATTGGGCTTGTTTTGACTCTGCTAGCGTCTGCAAAAGTGAGATCCACCTTTGCAAAGTATTCCAGGGTTAGAAGTATGTCTGGGATGACCGGTGCCGAGGCAGCTCAACGAATCCTACAGTCCTCCGGTATCTATGATGTACGTATAGAGAGGGTATCCGGTGATTTGAGTGACCATTATGATCCAAGATCGAAGGTACTGCGACTTTCTGATTCTGTTTATGGGCAAAGTTCAGTAGCTGCAATCGGTGTTGCTGCCCATGAGTGTGGACATGCAATACAGCATGACAGGGCCTATATTCCTTTAAAAATCCGAGGTGCGTTGGTTCCGGTTGTTAATTTTGGGTCTGCTATTTCCTGGCCATTAATTCTGATTGGATTATTCTTTACGGGATCACAATTCATGATTAACTTAGGTATTTTCCTGTTTTCCTTTGCTGTCTTGTTCCAACTAGTAACCTTACCTGTGGAATTTAACGCTTCCAGAAGGGCGATTGCTAGGCTTGGAGAGACAGGGATCCTATATGGTAATGAGATTGCTCAGACGAAAAAAGTCCTTAATGCCGCAGCCTTAACCTATGTAGCTGGCGCTGCAGCATCCATTCTCCAGCTACTTCGTCTGATTCTACTATTTGGAGGAAGAGATCGTGACTGATAAAATAAAATCTGGGCAGGAAAGTTCTAAGGTAAGCGATAAGGGAGGAACAAGTAGGAGAGTTCAAGGCGATTCTTTTGGAAGAGTAAATACCAGAGAAATTGTACTTGATATGCTCCAGGAGATTCTAGAGGAAGGGAAGTTTAGCCATACGGTAATAAACCGTACCCTTAACCGATACCAATATATGGAAAAACAGGAGAGGGCTTTTATCAGCCGTCTCTGTACTGGAACAGTGAAAAGATACCTTACCTTGGATTACCAGATCAACCAGGTGGCCTCCCTGCCTGTTAAAAAAATGAAACCCTTAATCCGTAATATTCTTAGAATGAGTGTATATCAACTGCTTTATATGGATCATATACCAGAATCTGCAACCTGTAATGAAGCAGTAAAACTGGCTAAAAAACGGGGCTTTGCTAAGTTGTCCGGATTTATTAATGCTGTTTTAAGAGCTATGATCCGTAAGAAAGATCAACTACAATTTCCTTCGAAAGAGGCGCAACCAGCCCTTTATCTTGAGATTGTATATTCCGTACCTGGATGGTTGGTCGAAGAATTGTTATCTCAATATGAATTTGATCAAGTTGAGCGAATGCTGTCCATATCCTTGGATGAGAAAAAGACCTCTGTTCGATGCAATATGAGTAAGATTAAGCCCCATGAGTTAAAGGAAAAACTGATGGAAGAAGGCCTAGTTGTTGAGGATAGTGAACTATTAAGTTACGCTTTCATCATCCGGGATTATGATTATTTGGAAAAATTAGAGGCATTTCAGAAGGGTTATTTTGCTGTCCAGGATATCAGTTCCATGTTGGTATGCCATATTGCAGGGATAAAAGAAGACGATCTTGTGGTAGATGTTTGTGCCGCACCGGGGGGTAAGGCAATGCATGCTGCAGAAAGTGCAAAATTGGTCTCCGCAAGGGATTTAACGGACTATAAAGTCCGCTTGATCGAAGAAAATAAAGATCGCCTAGGCATTACGAACCTAGTAACGAAGATATGGGATGCCACTGTGATCGATCCGGATATGGTTGGAAAAGCTGATGTTGTAATTGCTGACCTACCCTGTAGTGGGCTAGGGGTTCTAGGTAAGAAGGCTGACATTAAATATCGTATTACCCAAGAGCAATTGGGTGAGCTGGTACAGCTACAAAGAAAGATTTTGACTACGATAAAAGAGTATGTGAAACCGGGAGGTATCTTAATCTATAGTACCTGTACGGTAAATAAAGAGGAGAATCTTAAGAATCGAGATTGGTTTTTACAAGAATTTGATTTTGAGGCAGAGAGTCTAGATCCTTATCTGCCGGAACAACTACGGGAAGAAACAACGAAGAAGGGATACCTGCAATTGCTACAGGGAGTGCATCCTACGGATGGATTTTTTCTCGCTAGGATGCGAAGAAGACAATAAGTATATCGTAAAATATTAGCAAAAGACCGCTTTCTAAGTTTAAAGGTATAGAGAGCGGATTTCTTTGCAATACTTATAGAAAAATATGGAATATATTGATTTGTAAGCTACATTACTGTATGATATGTACTTGTACTTAATTTAGGAAACTATCGATTTAAAAGATCTCATAAATAATAGAAAAGATTTTAAATAGAATTCATAAGGAAAGATAAAAAAATAGAGATAAATCAGACAAGTTATGAATATGATAGAAATAGTTAAGTATGAAAATGAAAATTTGATCTAGATCACTGGTTTGTAGTAAAAAGATAGTGTATTTTTATTATACTAGATTTTTATAATAGCATCGTTAAAAAAGTTTATCTAATGATAATTTAAGAATGGAAGATAGGATGAATAATTTAGATATAAAATCTCTTTCACTGGAAGAATTAAAAGAGGCATTGAAAAAATTAGGACAACCGGCATATCGGGCGAAGCAAATTTTCGAATGGCTTCATAGTAAATTGATTACGGATTATGACGAAATGACAAATTTATCGAAAAAATTACGGGAAGATTTGAAGGAAACCTTTCCCTTAATCACTTTAGAAAAGGTGGATTCCCTACATTCGGAGAATGATGAAACCGTAAAGTTTTTATTTCGTCTAATGGATAATAGAGTAATCGAAAGTGTTTTGATGAAGTATCACTATGGGAATAGCGTCTGTATCTCCTCCCAGGTTGGCTGCAGAATGGGATGCAAATTCTGTGCATCCACAATTGGAGGTAAGGAAAGGGATTTGCTCCCTTCCGAAATGTTAGATCAGATCTATCGTATCCAGAGGCTTTCTGGAGAACGGGTCTCCCATGTAGTAATTATGGGAACGGGAGAGCCTTTTGATAACTATGATAATTTGATGCGATTCCTTCGGCTTTTGACCGATCCTATAGGATTGAATCTTAGTGCTAGAAACATCACGGTGTCAACCTGTGGAATTCCGGATCGTATTCGGGCTTTCGCTGAGGAAGGCATGCCAATTACCCTGGCTCTTTCCCTACATGCTCCCAATAATGAGATCCGCAAAAAGTTGATGCCGGTAGCAATGCAATATGACTTATCCGAAGTCATGGATGCTTTTCGCTACTATTATGAAAAAACGGGAAGAAGGCTTACCTTTGAATATAGTATGGTGGAGGGGATTAATGATGAAGAGGCACATGCAAAAGAGCTTTCTAGCCTGATAAAAGGCCTAAATTGCCATGTGAATCTGATTCCTGTAAATCCGATAAAAGAACGGAATTTTAGACAAACGGAGAGCAGAAGAATACAAAATTTCAAAAATATACTTGAAAAAAATAGAATAAATGTTACTATTAGAAGAGAAATGGGCGCAGATATCAATGCGGCATGTGGGCAACTTAGAAAGAGTTATATGGATAAAAATTAAGTCGATCGGTTGCCTTAAACTAGGAGGTGCAGACTTGGAGGCATTTTCAATAACTGATATTGGAGAAAGACGAAGGGTAAATCAGGATTATGTCTTCTGCGAAAAAGAGGCTGTTGGGAATTTGCCGAATCTTTTTATTGTCGCGGACGGTATGGGAGGACATAATGCTGGAGATTATGCTTCAAGATTCTGTGTTGAATTTTTTACACAAAGGATAAGGACAAGTGAAAATTCTTCACCAATAGCAACGATCGAAACTGCGATTAAAGAAACGAACGATAATTTACGTAAGATTGCAAAAGATAAATCGGAATTAGAGGGTATGGGAACCACTTTTGTGGTAGCAACGATTTTTGATAAGACTATGTATGTTGCCAATATTGGCGATAGCAGATTATATGTAATTGGTAATGAAATGAGACAAATTACGGAGGATCATAGTCTGGTGGAGGCAATGGTGAAAACAGGTGAGTTAAACCGTGACCAGGCAAAAGTTCATCCGAATAAGAACATAATTACTCGGGCACTTGGTGCCAATGAGACTGTAGAGCCTGACTTCTTTGAGGTAAACTTAGAAAATGGCGATATTGTACTTATGTGCTCTGATGGTCTTACGAATATGCTTGAAGATGAAATGATTGAGAAAATTATTAGAGAGAATAGTAGTCCGGAGATTGCTGCTGAAACCTTGGTTAAACAAGCGAATCAAAACGGTGGGAAAGACAATATAGCAATCATTTTAATCAAAGTTTGAAGAAGAGGTGAGAAAGATGTTAAAATCCGGTATGATAATAAGCGATCGGTATGAAATCATTGATAATGTTGGATCAGGCGGTATGGCCGATGTATATAAAGCAAAAGATCAGAGACTGAATCGCTTTGTTGCAATTAAAGTTTTAAAGCCGGAGTATTCAAGTGATAAAAGTTTTGTTAATAAGTTCAGAGGAGAAGCGCAATCCGCAGCCGGGTTATCTCATCCGAATATTGTTAATGTATACGATGTAGGAGATGATAGCGGGCTCCATTATATCGTAATGGAACTGGTAGAAGGAATCACTTTAAAACGGTTTATAGAAAAAAAAGGTAAGCTTGAAATTAAGGAAGCAGTCGGCATAGCTATTCAGATTGCTCAAGGAATGGAAGCTGCCCATAATAATAATATTATTCATAGAGATATCAAGCCACAGAATATCATTATTTCCAGAGAAGGTAAGGTAAAGGTTACGGATTTTGGAATAGCAAAGGCCACAAACTCCAATACGATCACTTCGAATGCTATGGGATCCGTGCATTATCTTTCTCCGGAGCAAGCCAGAGGTGGCTATAGCGATGAAAAGAGTGATATCTATTCCTTAGGTGTTACAATTTATGAAATGTTGTCTGGTAAGGTACCCTTTGCCGGTGATAATACAGTATCTGTAGCACTTCTTCACATTCAAGGGGAGGCTATGCCCCTTCGTGAACTAAATCCTGAAATTCCAGTTAGTATAGATAAAATAGTACAAAAATGTATGCAAAAGAAGCCGGAGAGAAGATACCATACTGCCTCCGAATTGATTTCTGATTTAAAAAAGGCGATTACACACCCGGATGGCGATTTTGTTCAGATTCCGGCTTTTGTTGCGAGCGATTCGCCAACAATTAACATATCAGATGATCTAGGAAGAATTAAGAATGGTTCTTTCCTTGATGAAGATCATCATGAGCAAAAAAATGGTTCCACGGGTAATCAGCTAGTGGACGACGATGAGGATTTAGATAGTGTAGATACAAAAATGGATAAATTTGTAGTAGCAGGTAGCATTGTTACTATAGTTATTCTAGCTCTAGCAATCGCTTTTATTGTTCTATGGTTTGTATTCCCCAAGGATAAGAAAGATCCTGGAGAAATTATTGATAATGAAGTAACTGTTACACCAACACCATCGCTTACACCAACGCCAACCTTAGAGCCAGCAATGGAAACTTTCATTGTTCCTGAGGTAATTGGTCTTACTTTAGAGGATGCAAAGGCTTTAATTCAAGCAAAGTATCCAGATGCTCTGATACGTTCTACAGAAGACTATTCGGATGAATTTAAGGAAGGACTAGTTATGGATCAATATCCATTGCCTGATACCGAATATCCTGTTACATCCGAGGTCAAACTAACCGTAAGTATTGGTGCAGAACCAATTGAAATTCCGGATGTTTATGGATTAACTGAGGAACAGGCTGTGAAAAAATTACGGGATGATTTTGGTCTACAGGTAACACCAAATTATGTAGCAGATAACACCACTGCGAAAGATCATGTAATATCAACTACCCCTGAGCGTGGTACCAAGGTTAAAAAAGGTGATTCTGTAATCATCAATGTAAGCACCGGTCCAGAAAACAAGCAGGTGGCGGTACCTAATTTACTTGGTTCTACTGAGCAACAGGCGAAGGAAAAGTTGGAGAGTGTAGGATTGGTACTAGGGAATGTGACACCGGAACCTTCCGAGGTCTATCCTGCAGGTCAGATTACCTATCAAAGTAACTCTGCCAATCAGATGGTTGATCCAGGAACAAGAATTGATGTAATCATAAGTACAGGGCCAGAGGGTGGCGACACAGAACCATCTGGTGAGGTACGCTATATAGGTGAAGTAACAATTGATATCAATCCATTTGATTATGTAGGTGATGGGGAGGCAGAAATTATCCTTGAGATGGAACATGAAGGTTGGGTTTCGATCGTTATGGAAGAGATGCGGTCAGTTCAAGATTTTCCTTTCACCTTGACTGGTATCGAAGGAGAAAGTGATACCCCGGGTACTGTTATCATGTATGTAGATGGAGAGAAGTTCGTCATGCCAGGGGAGCGGGAACCAAAGACTTGGACTGTTTATTTTGAAGCTGTGGAGGAATAGTTTGAAGGGAAAGATTATCAAAGGTATCGCTGGATTTTACTATGTTCATACACCGGAAGAAAACCGAATTTACGAATGTAAAGCCAAGGGCATCTTTCGCAAACAGAAAGTGAAACCCTTGGTAGGTGATGATGTAGAAATTAGTACCGATGATCAGCCGGAAGGCAAGGGTATCATTACCGATATCCTTCCCAGAAAAAATGAACTAATACGGCCTGCTGTTGCCAATGTGGATCAAGCATTAGTATTGTTTGCAGCAGCAGAGCCGGATCCTAATCTAAACCTATTAGATCGCTTCCTTGTTATGATGCAGAAGCAAATGGTTAGAACCACGATATGCTTTAATAAAAAGGATATCGTAACAAATAAGGAAATATCTCAATTACAGGAAACCTATGCTAATTGCGGATATGATGTATTTGCTACCAGTATTCTGTTAAAGGATGGAATTGCAGAAATCGGTGAGTATATTCAAGGGAAGACTACTGTCCTTGCCGGTCCTTCCGGTGTGGGAAAGTCTTCCTTAATTAATCAATTGCAACCAGAAGCGAATATGGAAACGGGTACGGTTAGTGATAAAATCAAGAGAGGGAAACATACAACGAGACATTCCGAATTAATCTATGTGGACTTGGACACCTATATTATGGATACTCCCGGTTTTAGTTCCCTCTATATTAATGAGATTGAACTTGAGGAATTGAAAGACTATTATTTGGAATTTCATGAATATGATAGTAATTGCAGGTTTATAGGATGTATGCACCTAAACGAACCGGGATGCGCTGTAAAGGAAGCACTTTCCGAAGGAAAGATTAGCAAGCTTCGCTATAACAATTATCGGAATCTATGTGAAGAATTAAAGAACCAGAAAAGATATTAACGATATTCATTATAAAATCAAATAGGAAAGTTGGAAATCATATGATAAAACTAGCTCCGTCAATTTTGGCGGCTGATTTTAATAACCTAGGAGAACAAATCCGCTTAGTAGAGGAAGCAGGGGCGCAATATCTTCATATCGACGTAATGGATGGGAGTTTTGTGCCAAGCATTAGTTTTGGTATGCCTGTAATCACTTCGATTCGTAAGAATACTAAGCTTGTTTTTGATGTGCATTTAATGATTGAGGAACCTATTCGATATCTGGAGGATTTTGCGAAAGCGGGAGCAGATATTATTACCGTCCATGCAGAGGCTTGTAAGCATCTAAATCGAACAATTGCTAGGATTAAGGAATTGGGGTTGAAAGCCGGCATCTCTTTAAATCCCTCTACACCACTGACTGCTTTGGAATATATCATTAATGATATCGATATGGTCTTGATTATGAGTGTGAATCCTGGCTTTGGGGGACAAGCCTTTATCCCGAATTCCTTAGATAAGATTAGAAAACTAAAGGAAATGGCTATAAAGGCTGGAGCAGATATTGATATCGAGGTTGATGGTGGGATCTCCGCCTCCAATGTGAGAGAGGTTCTTGATGCAGGTGCCAATGTAATTGTTGCTGGCACGGCTGTATTTAAGGGCGATATCAAAGCCAATATAGAAGCCTTTCATAAGGTGTTTGCTGAGTTTAATGGTTGAAGGAAGCTCTGATCTTATGTCGATAAAGGAAAATAGAACCTTAATCATCACCGGTGGAAGGATCGAGGATGAATTTATAAAGAAAATCTTAGAAAGCAACCATTATTCCATGATAATTGCCGTTGATCGTGGATTGGAAGTTGCAGATCGATTTGGCTTACCGATTGACTATATCGTAGGAGATTTTGATTCGACATCATCTTTTCTTCTCGATAAATATCGGGAAAAACAGATCCCCATGAAGTCATTTCCAGTGGAAAAGGATAAATCGGATACCCACTTAGCTGTGGAGCTGGCTTTGAATATTGGTACTGATGCAATCGATCTAATTGGTGCCACTGGGACTAGGTTGGATCATACTTTGGCCAATTTACATTTGCTTTTAATACCTTTACAAAATAAGACCGATGCCTTTATTCTAGATTCGCATAACAAGATTTATCTAAAGCAGGATAGCTTTACCATTGATAAAAATAGGCAATATGGAGATTATATATCCTTTCTTCCCTTCCATGGGGATGTCCATGATTTACGCTTAGAAGGATTTAAGTATCCCTTGCCTGGCATACTCCTAACAGCCGGAGATAGTTTATGTATTAGTAATGAAATTATGGATGAGCAGGCTATCGTATCATTTACCGATGGGATATTGGCGGTATTTGAAACACGGGATTGATTTAATAAAAAAAGAACAGCAAGTTATACAGTAGGAAGGAAGTAACTAATGAAATTAGGAATTGTAGGTTTACCAAACGTAGGAAAAAGCACATTATTTAATTCTTTGACAAAGGCAGGTGCAGAATCTGCAAACTACCCCTTTTGTACCATTGACCCAAATGTTGGAATCGTTCCGGTACCGGATGAGAGATTAAATGTATTATATAAGCTTTATAATTCAGAAAAGATTATCCCTGCAACAATAGAATTCGTAGATATCGCTGGTTTAGTGAAAGGAGCATCCAAGGGAGAAGGACTAGGTAATCAGTTTCTTTCGAATATTCGGGAAGTGGATGCCATAGTTCATGTAGTTCGTTGCTTTGAAGATACCAATATTATCCATGTAGACGGATCGGTGGATCCCGGACGTGATATTGAAACGATCAATCTAGAGTTGATATTTTCTGATATTGAAATCTTAGAACGAAGAATTGCAAAGACCACAAAAGTAGCTAAGGCTGATAAAGCTGCTGAGAAAGAATTAGAGTTGTTAAAGCGATTAAAAGTTCATCTTGAGGATGGCAAATTAGCAAAGAGCTTTTCAATAGAAAATGAAGAGGAGCAGGAGCTATTCGATAGCTACAATCTACTTACAGCAAAACCAGTTATTTATGCAGCCAACGTCACAGAAGAAGATCTAATAGAGGATGGCAAGAATAATGAATATGTGAAAGTAGTGCGAGAGATTGCCAAACAGGACAATTCAGAGGTATTTGTTATATGCGCACAGATTGAGCAAGAGATTGCGGAATTGGATGACGATGAGAAGAAAATGTTCCTAGAGGAGCTTGGATTACAGGAAGCAGGTTTGGAGAAATTAATTAAAGCCAGCTATTCCTTGCTAGGCCTAATCAGTTATCTGACTGCTGGTCCGAAGGAAATAAGAGCTTGGACCATTAAAATCGGTACGAAAGCACCCCAGGCGGCTGGTAAGATTCACTCCGATTTTGAGCGAGGTTTTATTCGAGCGGAAATCGTAAATTATGATCATTTGGTGGAGTGCGGAAGTTTTCAAGCAGCTAAGGAAAAGGGCTTAGTTCGTTCCGAAGGAAAGGAATACGTAGTTCAGGACGGTGATGTTGTTTTATTCCGCTTTAATGTGTAAGATCGCTTCGTAGAAAAGTAATGAAATACTAAGTGTAGAAGCGAAGGAAAGATAGAACAAAGAAATCTACATGGAAAGTGGTGAAGTAATTTGAAGACCTTATTAACAACGAATATTCTCTTCCCTAATTTAGGTATCGAATTGGAGAATGTACCCTCTGGGATTACGATTTTTGGATTTCGAATTGCCTTTTATGGTATTATTATCGGAATTGGCATGCTTTTGGGCTGGCTGATTGCAGAGTGGATGGCAAAAAAAACAGGGCAAAATACCGAACTGTATTTGGATTTTGCGCTCGTAGCCATCATCGTATCCGTAATCTGCGCTAGAATCTACTATGTAATCTTTGCTCTTGATGAGTTTATCGATGATCCGTTATCCATTTTAAATTTGCGGACCGGTGGACTCGCAATTTATGGAGGGATCATAGGTGCTATACTAACTGCTATTATCTATACAAGGATTAAGAAATATCCATTTTGGCTCTTGGCAGATACGGGATGTATCGGTTTAGTAACCGGACAATTGATTGGACGTTGGGGAAATTTCTTCAACCGAGAAGCCTTTGGTAAATATACCAATGGATTATTTGCAATGCAGTTAGATCTTACGGATGTTGCATATGATTTCCGCGCACCCTTGAACTATCTCGAGGAGAAGTACGTGGGAAAGCCAGATGCCTTAGAACGAATACTGGAAATTCGGAATAATACCATATTAGTTGATGGGATAGAATATATCCAGGTGCATCCTACTTTCCTCTATGAATCCTTTTGGAATCTATGTTTGTTGATTTTCTTAATTGTATATACGAAACATAAAAAATTCGACGGCGAAGTCATGTTACTGTATTTAGCAGGTTATGGACTGGGTCGTGTATGGATCGAGGGTCTTAGAACGGATCAACTTTTCCTATGGGGAACTCCCTTTGCGGTATCCCAGGTACTATCTGCGATCCTTGTCATTGTCTCAATCGTATTACTACTCTATATGAGACGGAGAAGTCAGAAAGCAAAAGTATGATTTATGGGACTAATTTCTTACTTCATCATTTTTGCCTATATATTGACATAATTTGTTCGATTATTAAAAAAAACACCAGATATAGTTGTAATGTGTTGAAATAGCACGGAAAGCCAATAAAAATGAGGCTTTCTGTGCTATATTTTTTATCTTTTGATACTTGATAAATTCCCAAAACTAATATAGAATAAACCTATAAGTGGAGCGAAGTGGTGAGAAGTGGTTCAAAAAACCATAAAAGTGGGACAAGAAGGTGCAGCCTTATGTTTATGGGGGAATTCAATCATACGATTGATGCAAAGGGAAGAATAATCATACCATCAAAATTTCGTGAAGACTTAGGAGATGAATTTGTACTCACTCTAGGTCTTGATGGTTGTCTTTTTGCGTACCCATATAGTGAATGGCAGCTTTTTGTTGACAAGTTAAAGACACTTCCTGGTACAAAAGAAGCAAGACAGTTACAACGTTATTTTATGGCTGGTGCTGCTGCATGTGAAGTGGACAAACAGGGTAGAATACTAATACCAGCTAAGCTTCGTGAAAATGCCGGACTGGAGAAAGATGTCGTTTTTGTAGGAGTATTAAACAAAATCGAGATCTGGAGTAAGGAACGCTGGGATAGCAATAACGATTATGATGACGTAGATGCAATTGCAGAGCGTATGTCAGATTACGGTATAAGCTTTTAAAAGGAAAATGAGGTAAAATATGACGTTTGAACATAAATCAGTACTTTTAGAGGAAACAATAGAAAGTTTAAACATCAAACCGGACGGTATCTATGTTGATGGTACCTTAGGCGGTGGCGGTCATTCCTTTGAAATTGCGAAACAACTAGAGAACGGAAGATTGATTGGTATCGATCAGGACGAAGCGGCGATTAAAGCAGCAGGAGCACGATTGGATATCTATAAAGATAAAGTGACCATTATAAGGAGCAATTATTCTAATATAAAGAATGTGCTCCAAGATTTAAAGATTAATCTGGTAGATGGAATACTTCTGGATCTGGGAGTTTCCTCTCATCAGCTGGATACACCGGAGAGGGGATTTTCTTATAAGGAAAATGCACCTCTGGATATGAGAATGGACACAAGAAATGCCAAGACGGCAAAGGATATTGTGAATGGATATAGTGAAATGGAATTGTACCGGATCATCCGGGATTATGGAGAAGATAAATTTGCTAAAAATATTGCAAAGCATATTGTACGGATGAGGGAAGAGAAGCCGATTGAATCAACCTTTGAATTAAATGAAGCAATTAAAGCTGCAATTCCCATGAAGTTCCGTGTAAACACTGGCCATCCTTCCAAGAGAACTTTCCAGGCAATTCGAATTGAACTAAATCGGGAACTCGAAGTTTTGAAAGACACACTGCAAGACATGATCACACTCCTGAAACCAGGTGGAAGATTGAGTATTATTACCTTCCATTCACTAGAAGATAGGATTGTGAAAAGCTGTTTTAAGGAGAATGAAAACCCTTGCGTTTGTCCTCCTAATTTCCCAGTATGTGTTTGTGGTAAGGTTTCAACCGGTAAGATAATTACTAAAAAACCGATTCTGCCATCCGAAGAAGAACTACAAGAGAACAAAAGATCCAAAAGTGCCAAACTTAGGGTATTTGAGAGAAGCTAAGAGAAGAGATCAATCGTTAATCATGCCATTATAATAATGTTGGAGAGAGGGATTTGAGCATGGATGCAAGAAAAAGAAGACAAGCATATTATAAAGATGGGACAAGTTATATTCATGGTAATACAGCCCGCAAATTAAATACAGCTCCGGATATTCGTAGAGAGAGAGAACAACATGAGATACCTTCTCCAAGAAGCAGGCAGCAAAGAAATCCAAGGGCATTACAAAGTCTTAGTCTGGGATCCCTTCTAATGTTATCTATGGCCATTATTGCGACCTTATATGTATGCGTAGAATATCTCAAGTTGCAGTCGGATGTTAGTCATATAGAGAAGGAAATTATCTCCATGGAACAAAAATTAGCAGA
Organism: Clostridiales bacterium; assembly: GCA_012519195.1. Lineage (GTDB taxonomy): Bacteria > Bacillota > Clostridia > Lachnospirales > Lachnospiraceae > Mobilitalea. Next base: position 19,961 of record JAAYQP010000115.1, read on the forward strand.
TCTTAAGAAAGTGAATGAAGCAACCTATGATCAGATTAATGCGGCATTTGATTTAGAATATATCTATAAAGTAGCTGTTGAAGAATATGGCATGGTTTATCCCAATAACAATACGGTGGTGACCTATCAGGCTAGTGAAGATAACTATGTGAGACAATATCGTGATATTCCAGACTAGGCCAGCACCAAGAACAAGGAAGAAATCGATAAGTAATAATTCAGGGGATTGATAGGATGAGAAACCAACGTGAAACCATAGTTAAAAATAGAAAATTCAACTCACGAATGCAAGCAAGATTATTGCTTGTATTTTGTGTTGTTGCTTTGCTTTCTTTCGTTCTTATGGGTAGGTTGGTATATATCATTCAGCAGGATGGTGATCGTTATGCAAAGAATGTCTTGTCTAGACAATCCTATGTCAGTGCAATCATTCCATATAAGCGCGGTGATATTTATGATCGAAATGGTACTGTATTAGCACGAAGTGAATTGCAATACCGTTTGATTTTAGATCCCAGAAGGTTACTTATGAATGAGGAGAGTATAGAACCTACCTTGCAGGCAATCAATGAGTATTTTAATATTGACATTTCAGAATTACAAACCATTTTAGCCGAAAGGTCAGAAAGTCAGTATGTGATCCTGCAGAAAAATCTGAAGCATGATCAAGTTGCTTCCTTTGAACTCTTAATGGAAGAGAAGAAAGAGATCAAGGGAGTCTGGTTTGATGAGGAATACGTGCGCAATTACCCGTTTGCTACCTTAGCCAGTGATATTATTGGTTTCACTTCAGCGGATAATGTTGGTTATTATGGTATAGAAGAATACTATAATGATGTACTTAACGGTACCAATGGTAGAGAGTATGGATATTACGATGCCACATTGAATATAGAAAGAATTGTGAAAAAACCGGAACACGGTAATTCCGTAATTAGTACGATTGACTTAAATGCACAAAGAATTATACAAAAACATATTAAGGAATTTAATACAGAGTTCGGAAGTAAGAATATCGGCGTTCTAATCATGAATCCGAACAATGGAGAAATATTAGCCATGGCTTCCAATCAGGAGTATGACCTAAACAATGCCAGAAGCCTAGAAGGCATCTATCCCGAAGAGGAGATAGAGGCAATGACCGAAGAGCAAAAAATGGATGCATTAAATGCTCTATGGAAAAATGATATCATAGGTAGTGGTTTCGAACCAGGTTCGACTTTTAAACCAATCACAGTTGCAGCGGCCCTTGAAGAAGGCCTAGCCACAAAGCATTCCACATATATTTGTGATGGTGGAGAGTCACTTGGTGGAAGTTATATACGATGCAGCAGGAGGACCGGACATGGTGAGATAACACTGGCCGAAGCCCTTATGTATTCCTGCAATGATGCCATGATGCAGATGGCGAATCTAGAAGGAAAGACGCTTTTCTATCAGTATCAAAAAAGACTAGGATTAGGTGAAAAGACAGGGATCGATCTTCCTGGAGAAGAAGCAGGGATACTGATTGCAGAGGAAAAGCTTAATGTAACCGAGCTTGCTACCAGTAGCTTTGGACAATCCTTCAATGTAACCATGATACAGTTGGCGGCAGCCTACTCCTCCTTGGTAAATGGAGGAAATTATTATCAACCCCATGTAGTAAAGCAGATCATAAATGAAAATGGAGCAACTGTTCGACAGATTGATAAAACAATCGTAAGAAAAACTGTCTCCGAGGAAACTTCGAAATTTATTCAGGAAGCCATGTATCGTACGGTTGAAGAGGGTACCGCAAAAGGAGCAAAAGTAGAAGGATATACAGTCGGTGGAAAGACAGGTACTGCGCAAAAGCTTCCAAGGGATGCAAAAACCTATGTAGTATCCTTCCTAGGTGCAGTCCCTGCAATAAATCCAGAAATAGTGATCTTTGTAGTGGTTGATGAGCCACAGAATGTTGTGAGACAGGACAACAGTGCCATTGCTACAGAGTTAACTAGTCGAATCTTAGCAGAGGTTCTACCTGCATTGGGAGTGTATCCTGATGGTGAAATAGATTACTTGATTAACGATGAAGCAGAGAATACTGAGGAAACAAGTAATACAGAAAATGGTAATACACAAAACGGCAATCCGAATGATACCAATTCAGAAGTAGGACAAACGAATCAGTCAGAAGAAAATTCATCCAATTCGGAGCAGCAAAGCCAAACAGGAGAGCCAGCGAGTTCTAATGAGAATGGAGATATTGGGACAAATGGTACCCAGGAGCAGTCTTCCGGTGATCAGGAAAGGGATGCTAATAATATAAATCAGTCGGAAGGTGAGAATTCAAATCATAATGAAGAAAATAATACGGATGAATCAGAAGAACTTGACGAAAGTTCCTTCGAAAATCTAGAAGATGAGTTTAATGCTGATGCAATTGGGCCTTTCGATGAATAAAGCTTTCTAGTCTGTAATAAAATGAAACGATAAGATATACAAGGTAATGATTCAATGGCTAGAAACAGAACATATAATCGGAGAAATATATTTATTGTTGTAAATGTAATTATACTTGCAGCAATTTTCCTGACAATCCGATTAGGATATTTAATGATACTTAAATCGGAGGATTACGCTGCTCAGGCAAAGGCCCTCCATGAAAGGGAACGTGCCATTAAAGCAGAACGGGGTAAAATCTTTGATCGTAATGGAATTGAAATCGCCACAAACAAACCAGTTTGTACGATCTCTGTAATTCGCAGTCAGATTACAGATCCCGAAAAGGTGATACAGGTACTCTCGGATTTGCTTGGGTTAAGTGAGGAGCGGGTTCGCAAAAGAGTTGAAAAAGTCTCATCCATAGAACGAATTAAGTCCAATGTAGATAAAGAAATAGCCGATAAAATAAGGGAATATGATCTGGATGGCGTGATGGTGGATGAAGATTATAAAAGGTATTATCCCTATGATAGCCTAGCATCCAAGGTAATTGGATTTACCGGTGGCGATAACCAAGGAATTATTGGTCTTGAGGTAAAATATGATGAATTTTTAAAGGGAATCGATGGTACGATCCTTACACTGACAACTGCACATGGCAAAGAAATAGAAAATGCAGCGGAGGATCGAATAGAGCCTCAAGCAGGCAATGATCTATACCTTAGCTTAGATGTTAATATTCAAAAATATGCAGAACAGGCCGCCCTTAAGGTTATGGAGGCAAAAAATGCAAATAATGTCAAGCTAATCGTAATGAATCCCCAAAATGGTGAGATTTACGCCATGGTAAATGTACCAGAATTTAATCTCAATGATCCCTATACATTAATAGATGAAATCGCAGCCCAATATGAGGGGGAAGCCTTAAGTTCAGAGAAAGAGATGGAACTATTAAATGGAATGTGGCGAAATGCATGTCTTAGTGATACCTATGAACCGGGATCCGCTTTCAAAATTGTGACAGCAACTGCAGCCTTGGAGGAGGGAGTAGTATCCCTGACCGATTCCTTTTTCTGCCCAGGCTATAAAAAGGTAGAGGATCGTATTATTCGCTGTCATAAGGCAGGAGGACATGGCAGCCAGAACTTTGTAGACGGTATCAAGAATTCCTGCAACCCAGTATTCATGGAGATTGGTGCTCGGGTTGGGGTAGATAATATGTATAAATATTTTGAACAATTGGGATTGTTTCGGAAAACAGGTATTGATCTTCCCGGTGAAGCTAATTCCATCATGCATAAGAAGGAGAATATTAAAGCAGTGGAGCTGGCTACTATGTCCTTTGGCCAATCCTTTCAAATAACACCTCTCCAACTTTTAACTGCAGCCAGCGCGATCGTTAATGGTGGAAACTTGGTAACACCACATTTTGGTATTGAGGTAAAGGCACCGGATGGCAGGAAGATTAAGACCCTAGATTATAATATTAGCTCTTCAGGAATATCAAAGGAAACATCGGAAACAATGAAGCAACTTTTGGAGGCCGTTGTATCGGATGGAACTGGTAAGAGAGCTTATCTCCCGGGATTCCGTATCGGTGGTAAAACTGCTACATCGGAAAAACTACCGAGAAGAACAGGTAGGTATATCTCCTCCTTCATCGGTTTTGCTCCTGCGGATGATCCTCAGGTAATTGCGATCGTCCTAATTGATGAGCCGCAAGGAATCTATTACGGTGGAACAATAGCAGCACCGGTGATTGCAGAAGTATTTGATAATATTCTACCTTACTTAGGGGTGGAAGCTAGATATAGCGAGGAAGAGATTGAAAAGTTCCAGATTGGATCCTTTGAAATGCCAGACTTTATTGGAAAGACAAGAAGTGAAGTAAAGGAACTACTAAAAATATATGACTTTGGTGAATTATATTCCATTGGAGAAGGGGATGTGGTCATCGAGCAATTCCCACTACCCGGAGAAATGGTAGAGTTAAAAAGCGATCTGATATTATATTTTAATTAATATTGTTTTTTTTAAGGTTATAAAGTATAATAGCTAAGTTAATAATAGAACTAAAGATTATTACATAAGAATTATGCCTAAAGTTCAGGCAGATAGGAGCTCTCGCATGGATTATTCAGTTGTTTTACCTTGCATTATTTCCTTTCTTGTTTGTGTCGTATTATGCCCAATCTTAATCCCATTTCTTAAGAGATTAAAATTTGGGCAATACGTTAGAGACGACGGACCGGAAACCCATCTTAAAAAATCAGGTACCCCTACAATGGGCGGAATTATCATAGTATTAAGTATTGCTATAACCAGCATGCTCTATATTAAAAATTATCCAGATATTGTACCAATTTTATTTGTTACGATTGGTTTTGGAATTATCGGTTTTATGGATGACTACATAAAGGTGGTAATGAAGCGCTCCTTAGGTTTACGGGCTTGGCAGAAGCTTCTGGGACAGATTTTAATCACAGCAGTATTTGGCTACTATCTTATAAACTTTACCGATGTTGGAACTTCCATGCTGATACCGTTTTCCAATGGCAAATATTTGGATGTATCCTATATGTTTTTACCATTACTTTTTATTGCAGTTCTGGGTACGGTAAATGGTTCTAATTTTACAGATGGACTGGATGGGTTAGAATCCTCGGTTACTGTATTGATTGCCACTTTCTTTACCGTAGTGGCCATTGCTTTGGAGAGTGGCTTGACCTTTGTCAGTAACGTTGCAATTTCGCCGATTACCGGAGCAGTAGCTGGAAGCCTACTTGCCTTCTTGCTTTATAATGTCTATCCGGCAAAGGTATTTATGGGAGATACGGGTTCTCTTGCCCTCGGTGGTTTTGTAGCAGCGACAGCTTATATGTTGCAGATGCCCTTGTTTATTATCTTAATTGGATTTATCTATTTAATAGAGGTTATTTCAGTTATATTACAGGTGGGATATTTTAAACTAACGGGAGGAAAACGTTTGTTTAAGATGGCACCAATCCACCATCATTTTGAGTTAATGGGATGGTCGGAAACTAGAATTGTGGCAGTGTTTTCAATTATTACGGCGATCCTATGCCTTGTGGCATTATTGGCCATGAATTGAATTCCTAGTTTGGAGGAAGAGGAATGCAGCTTAAAGATAAAAAGGTCTTGGTGTTTGGTGCTGGCAAAAGTGGCATTTCAGCAATAAGATTATTACAGAAACTAGAAGCTTCCGTTATATTATATGATTCCAATGACACATTGGATGTTAGTCATTTGCAAGATCAAATAGATATAGAGAAACGATTTATGCTGGTTACTGGGGAGCTAGCTGATCAGTTTATGGATATGGTAGAGCTGGTGATCTTAAGTCCTGGGATCCCCATTGACCTTCCCGAAGTAGAGAGGTTAAGAGCTAGAAATATACCAATCTGGGGTGAAATCGAGCTGGCTTATCGGTACAGCAAGGGAAGGGTTATCGGGATAACCGGTACAAACGGTAAAACGACAACGACCTCCCTTGTTGGACACATCATGAAGACCTATTTTAAAGAGGTCTATGTCGTTGGAAATATCGGAAATCCTTATACGGATATCGCTTTCGACACCTCAGATGAAACTGTAGTAGTAGCAGAGATTAGTAGTTTTCAACTGGAGACGATAGATCAATTTAAGCCAGTGGTAAGCTCCATTCTAAATATTTCACCGGATCATTTAAACCGACATCATACAATGGAAAACTATATTCATATCAAGGAGAATATAACCAAAAATCAGACAGAGTCGGAGCTTTGTGTCTTGAATTATGAAGATGAAATTCTTCGAGCTATGGCAAAGCGGTTAAAAACAAGAGTTATGTTTTTTAGTAGTGAAAGAAGATTAAAAGAGGGATTATATCTTGAAAGGGATAATATCCTTTATGCAGAGAATGGTTCCGTTCAGAAAATCTGTAATGTAAATGAGATGAAGCTATTAGGAAAACATAATTATGAAAATGTAATGGCTGCTGTTGGTATAGCGATTACAATCGGTGTACCATTCGATTACATAAAAGAAGCGGTTACTTCATTTCATGCTGTGGAACATAGAATGGAATATGTAGAAACAATCGCTGGGGTTACCTATTATAATGATTCAAAAGGTACCAATCCCGATGCGGCAATTAAAGCAGTGCAGGCTATGAGAAGGCCAACCATACTAATTGGTGGTGGATACGATAAGGGACTGGAATTCGATGAATGGATCGAGTCCTTTGATAATAAAATAAAGTACCTGGTGCTACTTGGACAGACCAGTGAAAAAATAGCGCAGACAGCTAGAAAACATGGTTTTCATAATATAATAAAGGTAAATAGCTTAAAAGATGCAGTTAGAATAAGTGCCGAGAAGGCTGAGCCAGGAGATGCGGTGCTATTATCTCCGGCTTGTGCAAGCTGGGGTATGTTTGAAAATTACGAACAGCGTGGCAAACTATTTAAGGAGTATGTGAGGGAAATGCTTAATTAAGTCAGGAGTGTTAGTGAATGAGCAGAACAGCAGGCGAAATGAATAAAAGGAAAATGCATAGCTATTATGATTATAGTTTATTGTTTCTAACCCTCTTTCTTGTTTGCTTTGGATTAGTAATGATCTATAGCACAAGCTCCTATAATGCCCAGAGAGTCTATGGAAATGCAACCTATTACCTAGAAAGACAGGCATTACTTGGCGGAGCAGGAATATTGATTATGCTGTTCGTTTCAAAAATAGATTATAGGATCTATATTACAAACCTTCCTATTATAAAGATTAAGCCTGTAACATTTTTATACTTCCTTTGTATTGGCTTACAGATCTATGTACTACTATTTGGAGAAGTAATTAATGGAGCAAAAAGGTGGATTAGTCTGGGGCCCCTTGGTAGTTTCCAACCTTCCGAATTAACAAAAATCGCTGTAATTTTATTTACTTCTTACATAGTTCAACTGGCACCCAGAAGGTTAGATAAATTTGTAGGATTTTTACGAGTTGTATTCTTTATAGCACCTTTACTAGGACTAATCGTAATCGAAAACTTCTCGACTGCTTTGGTCGTGGGAGTAATCATGGTTGCAATCTGTTTTGTTGCTAGTAAGAAGAAAGGATACTTTGTTATATCTGCAATCCTACTGGTTGCAGCAGGAGCTTTATTTATCATCTTAGAACCCTACCGTTCAGAACGTATCATGGTGTGGCGAAATGTTGAGACACACCCCAAAGGTTATCAAATATTACAGGGACTTTATGCCATAGCTTCTGGAGGAGTATTTGGAAAAGGCCTGGGTGAAAGTATGCAGAAATTAGGTTTCATTCCAGAGTCCCACAATGATATGATTTTTTCAGTAATTTGCGAAGAGCTAGGACTCTTCGGAGCATTTGCTCTGATATTACTTTTTATATTACTAATATGGCGTGTTTTTATTATCGCCATTAACGCACCCGATCTCTATGGTGGTTTGATCGCAACCGGTGTACTGGCCCATATTGCTGTACAGGTATTGATCAATATCGCGGTGGTTACCAATACCATACCTTCCACCGGTATTCCACTACCCTTTATCAGTTATGGAGGTAGCTCGGTTATGGTTATTCTGTTTGAAATGGGGATTGTGCTAAGCATTTCCAACCAGATTAAAGCAGAGAGGTAGCAGAATGATAAGTTACATTTCAAGTCCTACAAAAATTAAAGACAAGATTGTCCAACAAGGTTTCCTGTGAGGAGTATTTGCATTCGTTAAGCACAAGGGGCTATAAAATAGCCCCCGGCTCTGTTTTTTAGAGCCTTATGTACTATTACGTAATGCAACTAAGCGAAAGCGTCTCCGAACAGGAACCTTGGTTGGACAAGTTATCACAGATCTTTGAATGGCTTGAAATGTAACTGAAAGGTCATACGCTACTATATAACCAGCCTGATTCACGCGGACAAAGGGAAATTCATATAGTATATTATATTTCCTTAATTGTCTGAGGTGTGCTATGTCGAGTATCAAGGTTGTCGGCGATGAGCAGTTAAAGGGTGAATTAAAAATACAGGGTTCAAAAAATGCAGCATTACCAGTAATTGCTGCAACAATTTTGAATAAAGGAATTACAATACTAAGGAACTGTCCTAAAATACTTGATGTTTATCACATGATTAAAATTCTTGAGGAACTGGGTTGCAAAACGAAATGGGAAGGAAATACCCTTTATGTGGACAGCACGGTGATCACTAGTCCTATTGTGTCCGAGGATTCCGTCCGGAAAATGCGAAGCTCGATTCTTTTTCTTGGAGCTCTTCTTGGTAGATGCCACGAGGTAACGATCGCATATCCTGGAGGCTGCTCCATTGGGAAACGACCCATTGATTATCATCTAAATGCTATGGCTAAGATGAATATTACACAGGAATTCATAGGGGAAGAGGAAAATATCATTCATTGCTATACCAATAAAATTATTGGTAATGATATCTTTCTTGAGTTCCCAAGTGTAGGTGCAACGCAGAATGTGCTTCTAGCTGCTGTACTATCCGATGGTAAAACACGGATTTTCAATGCAGCAAGAGAACCCGAAGTAACGGAGCTATGTAATTTCCTCCAAGAAGCGGGTGCTAGAATATGCGGAAAGGGAAGCGCCTATTTAGAGGTGGAAGGAGTTAAGTCATTGCATGACGTAGAATATACTCTAATGCCTGACCGTATCGTTGCAGGAACATATATGACAGCAATTGCAGCAACCTATGGAGATGCCGTACTAACGAATTTTCCTGTACGAGAGTTAGAATCTGTAATTCGAACTCTTAGAAAAACAGGCTGCAAAATCGATGTATCTGAAGATAATGTAAGGGTAAGTTGCAAAAAAAGATTACAGCCAATTGAGTTAATTAGGACACAGCCTTATCCGGGATTTCCAACCGATATGCAATCACAAATGATGACAGTGCTTAGTTTAGCGGATGGAAGAAGTGTCATTCAGGAGGAAATATTTGAATCACGTTTTCAGAATGTCTATGAACTAAGGAAAATGGGGGCGATTATTAGCCTCGAAAGCTCAAGTAACAAAGCAATCCTTACGGGAGTAAGGAAACTAGAAGGGGCAGTTGTAAAAGCCCATGATTTAAGAGGCGGTGCTGCATTAGTCATTGCTGGGCTTGCTGCACAAGGTACTACAATAGTCCAGGGTGCAACCAGTATAGAACGGGGGTATGAGGATATCTGCAGAGACCTTTCTGCCTTGGGAGCAAATATCTGCTATTGTAGTGAAAATGCTTCATAAGGAGTATAGGTATGGGTAATAGACAAAAGAAGCAAAAAAGCATACTGAAGATATTATTCCTAAGAACACTGGGGAGTTTGTTGTTAATTGGAATTCCAACAATTCTGTTTGTTTATACCTTTGAATTACGAAATATTACAGTGGAAGGGAATGCCAGATATACATCAGAGGAAATCAAGGAGAAGATCATTCAAACGCGGGTCGATCAAAATGCACTCCTTCTTTATCTGAAACATCAATACTTTACGGAGATTAAAATTCCATTTATTGAAGATATCGATGTAAATTTGATCGATAATCATTCCGTCCAACTGATCGTCTATGAAAAGAAAGTAACGGGATGTGTGGAGTTTTTAGGAGAGTATCTGTACTTTGATAAAGATGGAATTGTTGTGGAAAGTTTAGCTGAGCGTTTGGAGGACATACCGCAGATCAAGGGATTGCAGTTTAATAAAATTATATTGCATGAGAGAATGGAAGTTCAAAGCAATGAATTATTTGATGTAATTCTAAACCTAACCCAGCTTATTGATAAATATGATTTGGAAATTGATACAATAAGTTTTAATAGCAAATATGAGGTAACGGTTGATTGTGGTAGTATCAGAGCCCTCCTTGGAAAAAGAAGTACCTATGATGAGGTTCTAGCAGAACTGAAAAATATTTTAGTAGAAGTAGATGGTATGAAGTTAACCCTTGACATGAGAAAGGATTCGAATCATATCATAGCTAAGCCAAAAGATAACTAAGTCCAAAGACTCAATATAAGGATAAATGTAGCAATCCAAGCTAAAATCTTTGAAATTGTGATAGAATATCCTCAAATAATTTATAATTTATCAAAATTATGCTTGATTATTTGGGAATTTAAAGATATTATATATAATAGGATTGTGGAACACCATAAATTGTATAGGAGATCAAATTTATCCCATTATCATGTGGTTTTTGGATGGAAATGGAGCAATATAATCGGGGATAATATTAGGGTAGATTTATTGATATAAATACGATGAAGGAGGAATTGACCTTGCTTGAGATAAGAACAAATGAGGCGGCTGCATCTGCAAAAATACTTGTAATTGGAGTAGGAGGAGCAGGTAATAACGCCGTTAATCGAATGATAGAGGAAAACATCTTAGGTGTTGAATTTATTTGTGTCAATACGGACAAGCAGCACCTGAAAAGCTGCAAAGCACCGTTATGCATACAAATCGGTGAAAAATTGACAAAGGGATTAGGTGCAGGTGCACAGCCGGAAATCGGACAAAAGGCTGCAGAAGAAAGCAAGGAACAATTAACTGAGGTAATTCAAGGGGCAGATATGGTTTTTGTAACTTGTGGTATGG
>JAAYQP010000116.1 GCA_012519195.1 Clostridiales bacterium
GTTTTGTGTGATGACTTAATTTTAACACAAAGTTTGGTGTTCTCTTATTTTATATTAATTTTCCTACAAAAATTTTACGCTAAGTTCACATACCCCAACATTTATTATAGAACCTTTTCATTCTCTGAAACGATAGGAGACAAAAATTTGTTTACTGATAATAAGTAATATGTTAGAATGGGGCAAAGGAGGTTGGAGATATCATTGAGTAAGAATGAGTTTTTATATATACTTAGACAATCTTTAGAGGGAGAAATCGATTCTAGTGCAATAGAGCAAAATCTACGATATTATGATCAATATATCGGGGTTCATCCAGCCGACGAGGAAAAAAGGATATTAGATGAGCTAGGAGATCCAAGACTTATTGCAAAAACGATCATTGAGGCTGATAGAGCTGCAAAGCAGAAAGAAAATAATACAGGTAATCACAGTTATCAAGATACTAGCTCATATGGAAGAGATGAATTTAGAGATGGATATAATGATTCAGCATATAATAAAAATTATAATAATCATAAAGTCTTTTTTAAAAATAAATGGTATCATAAATTATTCTTTGCCTTTATCCTAATAGCAATTCTAATGATTATGTCGGTTTTAGGAAGTATTCTTTTTCGATTTATTTTTACACTTGGCTTTCCTATTTTATTAATAGTTTTGTTAGTCATACTATTTCGAAGAAATTAATTATTATAAATGAAACGACCGCGAGGGGGAACCAAGCGGTCGTTTCGTTGAGGGGAGTATAAATAATTAATAAGGGGTTATATTGTGTTTAGTTATTTAAAACCAAAACACATTACAATTATAATACAAATGAACGAAATATGCAATATTTATATTTATGAATATATGGATTTGTTATAGAAACTTAATTGTAAAAGTAAGTTCCACCCTCACCACCTTAAAGAGTGGAAGTTAATCTTACAAACAAGGGGGTGGATTTTAGTTATACAAATAATTATACTTGTATCTATACATTACTCATAGTTTTCTCTGTCTTTAGAATAGGAGAAAACACATGCCTAAATATAAACACTTATCCCTTGATGAAAGAATCACAATTGAGAAGATGTTAAAATCTTCGTACTCTTTTAAGGCAATAGGTCGAGAGCTTGGTAGAGATTGCACATCCATTTCTAAGGAGGTTCGCAATCATATTATTTTCAGAAAAACCGGTTCTTACGGCAGGTCCTTTAACAACTGTATTCATCGTTTTACTTGTGATAAATCATACATATGTGATTTTCCCAAGTGCCATAATCGCTACTGCCGATTTTGTGAACGGTGTACAAAAGAATGCAATGATTTTCAAGAAGAAATTTGCAACCGTCTCTCAAAACCGCCCTATATTTGTAATGGTTGTGATAAATTAAGGAACTGTACTCTACAGAAATCCTTTTACTATGCTGCCGATGCTCATAAGGAATACGAAATGGTACGATCTGAGGCTCGTAGTGGTATTTCTGCTGATGAAAATGAAATAGCTCGTTTAGATAGCATTATTAGCCCCCTCATTCTTAAAGGACAATCTATCAATCATATTTGTTCTAGCAAGAGGGATATCATCATGCACAGTGATAAAACCATCTACAATTACCTAGACTATAACCTTTTCTCAGCAAGAAATATTGATCTTGTAAGAAAGGTAAAATATCGACCTCGCAAAAAATCAACTACACGTTTTAAAGTTGATAAATCCTGTAGAATCGGGCGTACCTATGAAGACTTTTTACTATTCATGAAGGAACATCCTGATACTCCAATTGTTCAAATGGATAGCGTTGAGGGTACAAAAGGTGGTAAGGTATTACTCACTATACACTTCACGGATCCTCTATTCATGTTAGCATTTCTACGAGTTTCCAATACATCTCAATCGGTTATAGATATTTTCGAGAGGCTGTATTGGGAATTAAGGCCAGATGTATTTACGAAACTTTTCCCAGTGATCTTAACTGACAACGGGAGTGAGTTTTCTAATCCAGCTGCAATTGAATTTGACAAGGAAGGTAACCGTAGAACACATATCTTTTACTGTGATCCATCGGCTCCCTATCAAAAAGGTGCAATTGAGAGCAACCATGCGTTAATTCGAAGAATTATCCCTAAAGGCAAAAGCATGAATCAGTATACACAGGAAGATATTAACCTCATGATGAATCATATCAATTCTTACGGAAGAAAAAAGTTGAATAACCGGTCACCACACCAAGCATTCAACTTTCTTCATGGAGCTGAAATTCTTAGGAAATTTGGATCATATCTCATCCCTAACGATGACATAATACTACTTCCAGAACTTCTTAAATAATACAAAACACAAAGGCAGGTTCACTATGAGTATGGAAAATTTCACTTATAAAGGGGTGGAAGTTACCTTTGCAAAAAAACGGTTAATAATCACCTTTTATTTAACATACCCAAATTTCACTAGAAAACCTGTGATTTGTACTTTTATTATATCAAAACCACGCTAAAAGTTATATATGAAGCTCGTATTTTCTTCATATTTTATTTTTTATCTTAATGGGGTTGATGTTAACTCTACAAAGTGGAAGTTACCTTTTCAATTGACCA
>JAAYQP010000117.1 GCA_012519195.1 Clostridiales bacterium
GAAGAAAACGCCTCGCACAAAAAAGGCGTCAAATCAATCTGAGCCATCATCGTCCCCCCTACAGCTCTAGTGAAAAGTACACTTCGTCGATATCGTCCTGAGTGATACCGATATACCTCAGTGTAACCGAAGGGGCTGAGTGATTAAATACCTGCTGGAGTAATTCCACCGAGTATCCGTTACGATAAGCGTGGAATCCGAAAGTCTTTCGCATAGTGTGAGTGCCGATTGGATCTTCGATACCAATTCTTCTAGCAGCAGAATTAATAATCTCGTAAGCCTGAATACGGGAAATAGGCTTGCTATTACCATCAGAATCCCTTTTCCGGCTCTCAAACAAGTAAGTATCAGGATCATACTCCCGTGACCCCAGGTACTCCCTGATGGCCTTCTGAGAGGTCTTATTAATAGGAAAGCGTTTTATCTTTCCGGTTTTCTGTTCTTTCACGGTGATATATTCATTTATTCTGCCCTTCTCATTCTGCACATCCCTCACTTTAAGTTTAAGCAAACTGAAATCCTCAGCCCGGAATTGATCCCCAGGGTAAACAATAACCAGTCTCTTAAATTCTGAGCCCACAAAATCTTCTTCATACTATCAATCTGTTTTATATCACGAATGGGCTGAACGGTATTCTTTTGCAAATAGACACCTCCTTACTAACTAACATTATAAGAAAAATTAACATAAAAAGTTAGATTCAAAGACGATTTAATTTCACTCATTTCATATAAAGTACTTACAAGCTTGATAAAACCGGAGTTGGCAGGCATTTAGTCAATCTAACATAATAGGCATTATGTTAGATAAAAAGCCGATTACTAGATAAAAGAAATCAATATTTGAGATGGACAATATATGTCAAATTTAATATGCATAATTGTGAATATATACTGGAAAATTGCTTATATAAATTCCAGTGGCAGGAAACAACCGACTGAATATAGAAGAAAATACAATATTATACATATTAAAAATAATTGGTGAATAATTGATAATATTTAATAACCCTATAGATTATTGTATATATTTGAGATACTCAGCAGGGGAAACAGCATAGTAAAAAAGAACTGAGTGAGCATTTTTCTATGGATGATAAGACCATACAGCGAGATTTAGATGAAATGAGAGCTTATCTTTATGAAGCTGACCCGGAATGGGGTAACAATGCTATCCACTATGACCATCGAAGCCGCAGTTATCGGTTGGTTAAACATGAAGACTATTTTGTCACCGAAAAAGAAACCTTAGCGTTAGCTAAAATACTGTTGGATAGCAGAGTATTTAACATAGATGAGATGACCCAAATACTAAATAAGTTACTCCTACACATTGACACAAGCCAACGTAGTTGCCTTAAAAAGGCTATTTTAAATGAAAGCTATCACTATATAGGACCACAACATGGGAAAGACTTGTTTAGTTTATTATGGCATTCAAATTTAAGCATACAGCGGCGTAAACGAAGCTGAGATATTACTGAAACAAAGAAAAAATATCCTTTGAGAAAAGGTAATGCGTAAATTGAGCACCATAGGATGTTGGAATAGAATTAACCCTAACGCAGACTCGTAAAACAGAGAGCCGGGACAGTCAGGACGAAGGAATTTAGAGTGAAGACCCATGGGAGGTTTGCTGCCAGGAGACGTGTGAAATCCCTCTGGCTACAATACAGAAAACGTGCGGCCTTTAGTGAGGTTACCTGTCGACATCCAGAGTTACACAAAGATGTAATAATCAAGAGAAGTGCTGTACGTGAAAGAAGAAATACTGTGAAAACAAGAAATATTGGAAGAAACAATAAGTTTATTAAGGGAGGAATTGTATGACCGATAATAATGATGGTTTAAGAGTACGGCATCAGCATAACTTAAATGAAAACCGGCAGAATCGCAATAGGGCTTATTACGCTAACAGTATTAGCC
>JAAYQP010000118.1 GCA_012519195.1 Clostridiales bacterium
ACCAATTATTACAACCACTACCATAAGTTCAACCAATGTGAAACCTTTTTTGCTTTTCATAAATGCTTTTAACATCTTATGACCTCCTCAATAAATAATTAATAAACACTTTATATATTTCGACAAAATATCTAATATATTTATACCACCAAGAAAGAGTTTTAACAAAATTTATTTTAGTTCTTATAATTTTTCTATTACTTACATCTTTTTTATTGTTCTAATATTATCCACTGCTGATTATAGCTATTACTATTTTCCCACTGACCTAAAGCCGAACCGTTTGAGCTCCTTCCCATTCCATCTAAATACAACCCCGTAGCACGGTTCTTAAATTTTATAATATTACTGCCTACCGATTCCATAGTCCATTGTTGGTTGTTGCTATTGCTATCACTCCACTGGCCAACGTCTGCACCATTATTAGTACGCCCCATACCATCAAGGTATAATCCGGTCGCACGGTTCTTTATTCTTACATAGCTGCCGGATTGCTCTATTATCCACTGCTGGTTGTGACTTTGGCTACCACTGTGCTGATTGCATACCGATCCGTCAGAAGTATAACCGTAGCCGTCAATGTAAAGATTTGTGGAGCTATTGCGAATCTTAACATATGGACTTGTCGGTGGAGTGGTGTTTTTTTCAATATCAAAATCACTGCCGTTAGATATTTTTACATCACCGGCCATTAACTGTTTTACACCGCCTCTTTCAATGGTAAGTCCCTTTGAAATTCCATTCTCGAGAACACTGCTGCTAACAGGGTTAGTCAAAGTAATTAACAAGCTCTCTTGCCCGTTTGATGTTATTATTTCCGCATTTGAAATGCTTTGGCCTTTAATTGAAATGTAATTTTTATCAACATCATTACGTAAGGTTTTATCAAAGGTTACTTTTATCTGTGTCGGACTGATAAACTCAGCGGTCTCAATATTCATCTCAAAACCGGGTCCTAGCTTTATCTCTTGAAAGAGCGTTTCATACTGACCAGCGTTATCATCCATATTCCACGTTCTGAGACCTATCATAGAACCACCGGACCAATATCCATCAGCAATCATCTTTTTCCCGTAAAATGTTTTTGAGCCTAATGAATAGGATCCAAAATCACCAAACCACATTTCATTGGATCTATTCCCTTTTTCATCAATAATAGTTGCCTTAAAAATGAGACTGTTATCATTTTGTATTTGTAAAACTATTTCTGTCAAATATCGCTCATACCATTTGTTATTGCTGTTATTGTCACTTCCCGGCCATAGGAATTCATTATTCTTAATATCCGATGGTTTATATATTACATTGTTATTTAATCCGTATGAATTCTTAGCATTATGATCTCCGTTCTCGATTTTTCTTACCAAAAATCCGCCGGCACCGGGGTCAAATTGGAACATATAGCCTGAATCCCTATTATTACTACCTTTATTAATACTTCCGTTAATCAGAACACCATACCCGCTACTCTTCTTATCTACTACTGCATCAATAGTGGCTGAATAGCTGTTACTGTCACATCCTAAGGCTTCCAAATAAGGAGCAGTCTCCTTGGATATATGGGTACCGCCGTCTCTTACGAGATAGTTTTTACTTTTATCATAATTAAAAATTTTCAAATTTAGATTATTTGTATCCGGTGACATATTGGAAGCTACAGTATAATCCAAGCGTCTAAATACTGTGGAGACAAAATCATCCGGCTTATCGGGGTCGCTTTCCGTATAAATAT
>JAAYQP010000119.1 GCA_012519195.1 Clostridiales bacterium
AACGCAGATATCAATGCGTGTAATACCCTTTAAGCCATCTATTGTCGTTTGAAGAATTTGATTTGAAATCATAATTTCACTCCCTTAATATTATATTTCTATTTGTTTTTAAAATTCATATATATATTATTTTCATTCTAACACCTAAATTGTCACAAGTAAAGAAAAAACATCAAATTTTCATACTTTTTTAGTATAATTCTATGAAAATGGGTTATGACCATAATTGTTTTCTCAATAAACTAATCTTTTGACTTGTTTTATTCTATTATTTCATCGATGATACGAAAGGTTTCCTCTTAAAATATCGTCTTAGAATAAACTTATCTTACTCTTATCTTACTATCTAATAGTATCCACTTAAATTCAAAAGAAATTAGTAGAAAAAAGGAAACACCTAGGTGTTTCCTTTTCCCGACTCTTTATATTATATTATCTCTATCATTTACTATAATCAGTAATGTGCTAAAATCGAATTTTATATTCTTTATAACTAGTTAGAAATGATCTGCTCGGTCTCTTTATCAAAGATATGCAGTTTAGACATATCAAATGCAACCTTTAGTGTATCATCCGGTCTAGCTGTTGTACGAGGATTTACACGAGCAGTAATTTCAATATTTTCATCAATGTTCAAATATAGGAATACTTCTGCACCTAATAGCTCATATACTCTAACCGTAGCTTCGATTACACTATTAGGTGATGCATTGATGAACATCTCTTCATCATGTACATCTTCAGGACGGATACCAAGAACAACTGTTTTTCCTTCATAGCCACCGTCGATTACCTTTTTAGCTTTTACTTCAGGTAGTTTAACTGTATGGCTACCGAATGTTGCAAATACATCAGAACCTTTCTTACTAATTGTAGCATCCATGAAGTTCATCTGAGGTGATCCCATGAAACCTGCAACGAATAAGTTCTGTGGCTTATCATATAAGTTCTGAGGAGTGTCAACCTGTTGGATAACACCATCCTTCATAACTACGATTCTAGTACCAAGTGTCATAGCCTCGGTCTGGTCATGTGTAACTTAAATAATTGTTGCCTGAAGTCTCTTATGAAGCTTAGCGATCTCAATACGCATCTGTACTCTTAGCTTAGCATCAAGGTTTGATAAAGGCTCATCCATTAAGAATACCTTAGGATTACGAACAATCGCACGACCCATAGCAACACGTTGTCTCTGACCACCAGACAGAGCCTTTGGTTTACGATCTAATAAATGCTCGATATCAAGAATTTTTGCTGCTTCATGTACATATTTATCAATTTGATCCTTAGGAACCTTTCTTAATTTAAGACCAAATGCCATGTTATCATAAACTGACATATGTGGATACAAAGCGTAGTTCTGGAAAACCATCGCAATATCTCTGTCCTTAGGCTCAACATCATTTACTAACTTATCACCGATCCATAGTTCACCAGCAGAGATCTCTTCAAGACCTGCAATCATACGAAGGGTAGTTGATTTACCACAGCCGGATGGTCCAACGAAGATAATGAACTCTTTATCAGCTATATCTAGACAAAAGTCTTTTACTGCAACAACTCCGTTAGGATATTGTTTTGTAATGTTCTTTAATGATAAACTTGCCATTTTATATCCTCCTAATTTATTGTACAATCTGTAAAATCTTGTACTATTACTATACCGTTATGATACACTATTTGGCCTTTTTACACCATATCCCATTTTAACAAAATAAAATTTTGCGATTTGTATACTTTGTATACAAGCAAATAAAATAAGTAGATTTACCGATATTCGCTTAAAAAATTGTTTTATTTACTGTCTATATTCAATAAACCCCTCACCCATAACCTCACGAACATCACTAATTATTACAAAAGAATTTTGGTCTATTTTCTTAGCGATTTCTATGATAGAAACAATTTCTTTCTTTGATACCACACAGAAAAGCATCTTTTTGTCTCGATTTGAATACATGCCCTTCGCATAGACTCCGGTTACTCCCCGATCCATCGATGTCATAATCTCTGCTGCTATCTCATCATATTTATCTGAAATGATATATGCCATTTTCGCAAATTTCAAGCCCTCAAGAATGCCATCAGAAAATTTCGTAGTAATAAATACCGCTATCAAGGCATATAGAGCATTATTAATACCAAAGACCATAGCACCAGCTAATATGATTACCCCATCAATCACATACAGAATCTGAGGTGCTGATATATGCCGACATCGATCATGAATCAACATAGCCAGTAGATCCGTCCCGCCAGTAGAAGCAGAGACCGAGAATACCAAACCTATGCCAACACCGGTCAAGGCTCCCCCAACCAAGGCTCCCAACAACTTATCCTCCAGCGGTAAGTTATATACTGGAATGATATAAAGAGCAATGGTAAATATAATGGTTCCAGCCAATACCGGAATAATATATCCTTTTCCCTTCAACCATATGGCTATGATAAATAGAGGTATGTTAAATAGGATATTAGAAAACCATACTGGTATTCCCATCCCGAATAATATTTCGGTAATATGTTTAACAACAATCGCCAAACCGGATACCCCTCCGGTTACCAATCCCATAGGCTCAAAAATTAGGTTAACAGCTAGAGCCATTAATATGATTCCAGTAATAATAATGATGTATTTTTTTATGATTATAAAATTCTTATGATTCAATCTATCTGCTGCCATAGTTTCTCCTTAATCTGCGCTTTCGTATTTGTATCTACTTCAAATTTATGGTACGCATTTCTACATCTCAATATACACTTAATTACCAGCAATATATTGATTGATTTGATCTTTCGCCATTTCCACATCAATATAATAGGCACTATTTTTATCTGTGCCCTGGATGATGTCAAAGGTAATTTTATTCAGTGGCGTTCTGCAGTAGCTATCTAAATAGTTCATTTTTCCATATAAACTTAAATTTGACCGCAAAGAAGGATAGATTTCCTTAATATACTCTCTTAATTCTTCGGCTGTTTTCATGGACCGTAAAAACTTCTTATATTCCTCTGAAAAAACTTCTTTGAAGCTGATGCCTAAATCTCCCCGGTTTTCCGTAGTAGTCTCAGTTTTACCCTCTGTTATAAATATAGTTTCGTAGATACTTTGAGGAATCGCAGTGTAATAGCTAAATTTTAACTGGAGCAAATCTTCTAGAATCAATACCCCATAATCATACACCGTATCCAAATCAAAATACTTATGGATATTAGAAAGTCTTATCACTTGTGGAATCGTTGGATGAACCAAGACCATTCTCTGATAGAAGGTCTCCGACATCGTAAACTGAGTCCTTACCGGTATTGTAATATACTGCATTTTTTTCTCTTCACAATGGAAAATTTCTAGCAAGATCTTAGTAATCTCTCCCGTCTCCTCATTATAGCAAAAGATTAGATTCTTCGATATATCCTCTATGATCGCCTCTGTTATGGGCTTCTTCTCATTTTTTATTATAATCTCCTTTTTCTGGCTTACAGCTTCAGGAATGTCCCAGAAATGCATGACTGACCAGTAGCTTAGGACACCAACACTTGACAAAATGATTACTAGGAAAAAGGATTTCATAAATGCCCTGACAAACAACTTCACAGCACTTTGCTTCAAGCACCTCACCTCACACAGGCTATTTTACCATAATCAATATGCTTTGCAAACTAAAAACCTTTCTTCCTACTTTAAATCATGCTATAATCGGTATATAATCATAATAAAAACAATCTAATGTTATTAGAATTAAAATACCACCAAGCGTTATAGAGTTAAAATACGATCTAACCTTATTAAAATTCGTATCATATAGCATAAAAGCGAGGTAAATTATGAGTAAGAAAACCGTATTGGTTACCGGCTCTTCAAGGGGGATTGGAAAGGCAATCGCTTTAAGATTTGCCAAGGAAGGCTATAACATTGTAATAAATTGTTCTAAGAATATAGATCAACTTCAACAGACAAAATCTGAGATCGAGGCCTATCAAGCATCTTGCTTAGCCTATTTGGGAGATGTGGGAATGTATGAGTTGGTTAAAGATATGTTTGGGCAGATCAGGGAGCGCTTTGGTAGGGTGGATGTCCTGATTAATAATGCAGGCATTGCTTCTATTGGACTTTTTACGGATTTGAAGCCAGAGGATTGGAATCGAATTATAACCACCAATCTAACCTCCGTATATAACTGTTGCTCCATGGCAGTTCCAGATATGATTCACAAGCAAAAAGGCAAAATCATTAACATCTCCTCGGTATGGGGAAATGTCGGTGCTTCCTGCGAGGTCGCTTATTCCGCCTCCAAAGGTGGAATAAACGCTTTTACAAAGGCTTTAGCAAAGGAGCTTGCCCCAAGCAATATTCAGGTCAATGCCATCGCCTGCGGTGTTATTGATACTGAAATGAATGGACTGTTAGAAGGAGAGGATCTGCAGCAGCTAATCGAAGAAATTCCCGCAAATCGTCTTGGAAAAGCAGAGGAAGTAGCAGATTTAGCCTATCAACTATCTCAAAAAAACGAATACCTGACGGGCCAAATTATCACCCTAGACGGAGGATGGACATGATAAATGCGGTAGCCAATAGCTACCGCTTTTTTAGTATTGTTTTTTGATGATAACTATATATATCACACTTTCGGTAATCAAAAATAAGATATGATTTTTAATCCATAAGTAGATCGTTTGTCGCCATTGGTACTTAGGTCCTGGCAGATAGATATCGATAGATCTTTGTCTGCCGGGGCCTTATGTACCATAATTAGCGACAATCGAGCGAGAGCGTATCTACGTTGGATAAAAATCATACCATATTTTTAAATCTTGATGTGATATATTATTATAATTTGTAAAGGACACCGATCCTTAGTTGCAACATCCCCATTTAGTCAAATCTGATATCTGGATTGCATTCTTGTGGTGTAAGCCATTCAATCCCTTCTCTTCTTAAGAGCTCTTTTTTCTTCGCCCAGTAGATGTGGCATCTTCCCATTCGATATCCTTGTTTATCGAGCTTTTCATTAAGCTCATCCAGTTCTGCTTGAATTTTCTCCAATGCCTTCTTAAACTCTATGGTATTCTCGATTGGATCTACCTTCATTTTTCTGCTCCTCTCCAGTATTATGTATCAATAATTAGTTCATTGCAATGTTTTGTACCAATAATTAACTTTTCGCAATGTTTCAAAAAAGCGCCAGATTGTTTCCAACCTGACGCTTGTATCTTTGATCTGTGATCTTTGTAATTCCAAGCAAAGAAGCATGGAATTGGCAAAAATTATCTCTTTGAGAATTGAGGTGCACGACGAGCTGCTTTTAAGCCGTACTTCTTTCTTTCCTTCATTCTCGGATCTCTTGTTAAGAAACCTGCTTTCTTAAGAGCTGGACGATAGTCTGCATCCGCATGAATCAATGCTCTAGAAATTCCATGTCTGATGGCACCTGCTTGGCCCGTAAAGCCGCCACCTTTAACATTTACCATAACATCAAACTTATCCATGGTATCTGTAACTGCAAATGGTTGACGAACGATTAACTTTAAGGTATTTAAACCAAAATATTCGTCCATATCTCTTTTATTTATTGTAATTTTGCCTGTACCTGGCATTAGGTATACTCTGGCAATACTGCTTTTTCTTCTACCGGTTCCGTAATATCTTGCCTTAGCCAATGTTACTTCCTCCTTTCAATCTCTCCAATTAGTATTTAATCTCCAGTACTTCTGGTTTCTGAGCTGCATGAGTATGCTCAGGTCCAGCAAATACGTGTAATTTCTTCAACATGGATCTTCCTAAAGGTCCCTTTGGAAGCATGCCTTTTACAGCGAGAGTAATAACATCGGTAGGCTTCTTAGCCAGCATCTCTGCTAAAGTAGTTTCTCTCATTCCGCCTACATAATCGGAGTGATTGTAATATATCTTCTGATCCAGTTTCTTTCCTGTAACCTTGATCTTATCAGCATTTACAACAATTACATAATCACCTGTATCCATATGAGGTGTGTAAGTTGCTTTGTGTTTACCTCTTAATATTTTTGCGATCTCTGAAGAGAGACGGCCTAATGTATGTCCTGTAGCATCAACTACGTACCATTTTCTATCGATTGTTGATGGACTAGCCATGAAACTTTTCATCGGTTTACCTCCTTATGAAAATGTATTCTTCCATAATATTCTTTCCAATTAATTGTGTAAAATCCCATGTCCGGAGGATTCTTTCACATCTATTTATAAATCACGATCCCAAATACTTTTACCGGGGCTGTGGCTTAAGTATTCTCACGTCACAATTCATAATTATATAATATGTTTCCAAGTGTGTCAAGCACATTGAAAAAAATTGTTATTGATAAATCGGTAAAAAATGCATAAATCTAGAAATAAAACTAAATTTCCTCAACAAATTCTACGCCATCAATCTCATTAATTTTTGTTACAACATCTAAGCGCACTCTTTTCTGCTTTAAGTGAATTGTCATAATAGCGGCTATTGCTGACTTATTCCCATAGGTAGGCTTTAAGATCTCGATAGAGTCAATATGGATCATCTGGGATTTGATAGCATCTGCTACCGAAGTAATCGAAGTAGAATTATTAAATTCAATATATAGATCCATCACCTTTGATTTTGAGAGCATGGTGTTATCCAAGCGATGCAAGACTACCGTAACGAAGAATATAAGAACACAGGAAATAATCGCTGCTTTATAAAATCCAATTCCGATGGCCAGTCCCATACAGGCTGTTGCCCACAATCCTGCTGCAGTTGTCAGCCCTTTTACCTGATGACGTCCTGTTACTATTATGGTTCCCGCTCCCAAGAAACCTATACCAGACACAACTTGAGCAGCAATTCTTGTAGGATCACCCGTACCATATTCCTGTATAATAAATTGATTGGTCATCATTGCCAAAGAGGATCCTAAGCAGACCAAAATATGGGTCCGAAACCCAGCAGGGCGACCAGACCTACCCCTCTCAAATCCAATCACACCACCCAAAACAATCGACAGTAATAATCGCAATATTATGGAGGTATCATTAATTGACATAATATCATTTGAAAACTCAAACATAATAAATCACCATCATCCTTTTAACTTTAAATGTAATTAAGTAGCTGGGAAACTTTGCAATTTATGATATCTTACTAGTTCTGCAATGAACGATTAAATGTATTCCTTATCATATTCAATATGCATTAAGAACAGCCCCTGGGGTGGAGCTGTAGGACCAGCAAGTTCCCTATCACAACCCTTTAGAATTTCTTTTACTTTTTCCGGAGCTATCGCCCCTCTACCAACTTCTATCAGCGTGCCGGCAATGATACGTACCATATTATAGAGAAAGCCACCTCCAGTCACCGCTATGACTATGAGATCTCCCTGTTTGCTCACCTCTAACTGATAGATTGTTCGAACCGTTTCCTTTACCTGTGTTTTAACAGAACAAAAACTTTTAAAATCATGCTCTCCGATCAAATAAGAGGCAGCCTTTTGCATTGCCTGGATGTCTAAATCGTAATAAATAAAATGTGTATACAACCGCTCCGTTGGAAGTGCTACTTTTCTGTTTAAAATTCGGTACTCATAAGTTTTCCTGCTGGCTACCTTTCTAGGATGAAAATTTTCTGGAACCTCTATAGAACTTTGCACACGAATGTCCTCCGGCAAACGAACGTTTAGTGCCGGACAGATTTTCTCAGCAGGAATTCTACTTTCTGTATCAAAGACAGCAACATTTCCCTTAGCATGCACACCCGAATCCGTTCTACTAGCTCCGATTACTATGATCTCTTCTCCTAATAGGTTCCTTAGAGCCTTATTCAATTCCGCTTCAATTGTAGGTAGACCAGGTTGTAACTGCCAGCCACAATAATTTGTACCATCATATGCTATTTCTAATTTTATCCGTTTCATTTTTTACTCCATCTTGCATAACTGCTATGTATTTTAGCATAGCAATGTATTCATATCCTAAGAGTTAAAGGAGATTCTCTAGCATTCTACTTGTAATTACCGCTCCAAGGTATATTAATAAGACAAGATAGCTAATATAATCTCTTCCAGAATATTTTAAGGGTTTCATCTTAGTCCTTCCTTCCCCACCACGATAGCAACGGGCCTCCATTGCCATTGCCAAATCATTTGCACGACGAAAGGCAGATACAAATAGTGGTACTAGAAGAGGAATCATGCTTTTTGCTCTTTTTAATATTCCACCACTTTCAAAATCAGCCCCCCTTGCCATCTGCGCTTTCATAATTTTATCCGTTTCTTCTAATAGAATTGGTATAAAACGAAGGGCAATTGACATCATCATCGCAATTTCATGAACCGGCACCTTAATGTGTCTGAGAGGACGCATTAGTCTTTCCAGTCCATCGGTCAACTGATTCGGTGTTGTTGTAAAAGTCATCAAAGAAGAACCTAGGATCAAATAGGTTAATCGTATCGCCATAAAGCCTGCTGATCTTAACCCTTCATCCGTAATTTTAATGATGCCAAACTGGAAAATCGGCTCTCCCGGCGTTAAAAACAGGTTAAAGAATACAGTAAATAATAATATAATAACAACTGCTTTTAAGCCTTTAACAATAAAGCGAAATGGGACCTTAGATAGTTTAATAACGGAGGCAAGAAATATTGTTACTGCAATATAGCCATAAAATGAATGGAATAAAAATAAGGACACTATAAACAATATGGTTCCTACCAGCTTTACTCTAGGATCCAGTCGATGCAATATGGAATCCGTGGGATAATATTGTCCGATCGTTATATCTCTAATCATAATTTAATCAAGCCTTTCCCTGTAAAATCATTTGCTTATCCTAAAGTTATCCCATCCTATGGAACAATTTTAGAATTTCAGCCTTTGCCTCTGCAACAGTAGTTACATCCGTAGGAACATTGATACCCCGCTCTTTTATCGCATTCATTACATAGGTTACCTGTGGTGCCGCAAGTTGCATTTGCTCCAGCTCTTTATAACGACTAAAGACTTCTTTCGTAGGTTGATTCATAACCAACTCACCGCGATTCATCACGAATATTCTATCTGCGTAATTCGCGATATCCTCCATGCTATGGGTAACTAGAATAATAGTTATACCACTTTCCTCATGAAGTTTTTTGATCTGTTCAAGAATTCCATCTCGTCCCTTAGGATCCAGACCTGCAGTAGGCTCGTCCAAGATAAGTACCTCTGGTCTCATGGCTAAAACACCAGCAATTGCTACCCTACGCTTCTGTCCTCCGGATAGTTCAAATGGCGAAGCATCTAATAAATCATCGCCAATACCTACCATCTTTAAGGCCTCATAAGCCCTAAGCTCGGCCTCCAGTCTATCCAACCCGAGATTGTTGGGACCAAAAATTACATCCTTAAAGACCGTAGTTTCAAATAACTGATGTTCCGGATATTGAAATACAAGCCCTATCTTACTTCTAAGATCACGCAGCTTATAATCAGAAGCATAGATATCATCTCCATTAAAATAAATGCTTCCGCTCGTTGCCTTTACAAGTCCATTCATATGCTGTACTAAGGTCGACTTACCAGAACCGGTATGACCGATCAACCCGATAAATTCACCTTTCTTAATAGAAAAACTAATATCCTTAAGGGCATGCCTTTCATAGGCAGTACCACGACTATATACATAATTAATATGATCAAATATTAATTGCAACTATATCACCTGCTTTGCCTATATTATTTTACATTTTTCAATTGCTTTGATAAAGACTCCACTAATTCTTCAATTGTTAGTATACCTGGGGGAAGATCTAATCCAGCTTTATTAAGCTCATAAGCTAATTCTGTTACCTGGGGAACATCTAACCGATATTGCTTTATTTCCTCAACCCTTGAAAAGATCTCTCTCGGAGTACCCTGCATAACCACCTGTCCATGTTCCATGACAATTACTTTATCGGCATAGATAACTTCATCCATATGATGGGTAATCAATAGAACCGTAACATTTTCCTTCCTATTTAATTCCCTAACCGTTGAAATAACCTCTTTACGACCATTGGGATCCAACATAGCAGTTGGTTCATCCAATACAATGCACTGGGGCATCATTGCCATGATCCCTGCTATGGCAACTCTTTGCTTTTGACCTCCCGATAGCTTATTGGGAGATTGTGAGCGATATTCCAACATTCCTACCGCTTTCAGGCTCTTCTCTACCCGTTCCCAAATTTCCTCCGTAGGAACTCCAAGGTTTTCTGGCCCAAAACCAACATCCTCTTCTACTACCGTAGCAATAATCTGGTTATCCGGATTCTTAAAAACCATTCCGGCGGTCTGGCGAATATTCCAGAGGTTTTTATCCTCTAATGTATTAAGTCCATTTACCCAGACACTTCCTTCTGTAGGATAGAGGATAGCATTGATATGCTTTGCTAAAGTTGATTTTCCTGAACCATTGGCACCTAGGATTGCAACAAAATCTCCTTTTTTAATATGAAAACTCACATTATCGATCGCTCGGTTGATAGACTCAACATTCCCGTCCTCATCTCGGCGGATATATTCATATACTAAATTCTTGACTTCTATCATTTCCCTGTCCATAACGAACCCTCATTTCTATAAAGAATCTAATTACTCAAAACTATAACTAATTATCAAACTTTACTATTGTATCAATTTACAACATATACAGTAACATATACAGTATCTGAGTAAAGTTTGCGTAGGTGCAATTATCAAAGTTTATCTATAGAAAAGCCTATTCAGCCATTGGCTTTACAAGGCCTAATTTTCTTAGTTATAAAAACAGTATAGC
>JAAYQP010000120.1 GCA_012519195.1 Clostridiales bacterium
AACAATAGTTGAAGCCGCCATAAGTAAATTCCATTTTGTTGCATAGTCTCCTTGGAACTGTAAAAGGCCTACTGCCAAAGTAAACTTTTCTTTTGTATTAAGGTAAATAATCGGCCCAAAAAAGTCATTCCAGTTGCCCAAAAAGGTAAATAATGCAACTACAATCAAAGCTGATTTGGATAGGGGTAGAACGATCTGGAAGAAGATCCGAAGTTTCCCAGCACCATCGATTTCAGCAGCTTCATCTGAACTGCTTCATCATCAGCTACAATGATACTCATTTTTTTCTCTTGCATAACGAATATCTCCTTTTATGTTATTTATTAATCCGTTAATAGTAATGTATCATTCATTTTATTGACATAAATAATATCGTTAAATATTTTGTTTTATTTTTTTATTATATAGTATGTCTAAAAAATATACAATTAAGGTTATAGATCCCATATATTGTTCTATCTCATTGATAGAAAGACAAATTCTCTTTCCGATACAACAGAAAATGCCCTCCTTGCAGTAGACAGATTTGCCATCTTATTCTACTACAGGAGAGCACTTTATCGATAAGTTCAGTTGTCATGGGGAACCTTCTTTAATTTATAAAGAGATACTAATTCATCGTAGGAGCAAAGAGTTCCTCCAGTTCTTCCTTCGATAAGGTATTAATAAATACCTGCTTAGAGCTTATTACCGTATCCGATAACTCCTTTTTCTTTTTCTGAAGCTTATAAATTTTCTCTTCAATGGTACCCTTTGTAATCAATTTCATCACATGAACCTTGTTCTGCTGCCCGATCCGGTAAGCACGATCCGTTGCCTGATCCTCTACGGCAGGATTCCACCAAGGATCATAATGGATTACCGTATCGGCTCCAGTTAAGTTAAGTCCGGTACCACCTGCCTTTAGGGAAATTAGGAAAACCTTACCTTCCCCATTATTAAAGCGTTTGACATAATCATTTCGATCCGAGGTTGGAGTATTTCCTTCCAGATAGAAATACGGAATTTCCATATCCTTAAGCTCATTCTCTATAATTTTAAGCATGGATGTAAATTGGGAGAATATTAAAATCCGGTGGTCGTTCTCTATGACATCGGGGACTACCTCCATTAACAGATCTAGCTTTCCGCTTCCTCCCTGGTAATTCTCGATAAAGGTGGAAGGATGGCAGCAGATCTGACGAAGTCTAGTAAGGGCAGCTAGTATCTTAATTCTACTGCGTTCTACCCCATTTTCATTAATTTCAGTATGAATCTCATTCCGGATATTCTCAAGGTAGGCCATATAAACCTTCTTCTGATCTTCTGATAGATCTGTAAGCATCTTGGTCTCGTATTTGTCCGGCAGCTCCGTTAATACATCCTTCTTCATTCGTCTAAGAATAAAGGGTGAAATATGCATATGAAGATCGTTTAGAGCCTGTGTATCCTCTTTGAGAATCGGCTTCTCGTAGATCTCAACAAACTTTGCATGAGTATTTAAATAACCCGGCATGATGAAATCAAAGATCGACCAGAGCTC
The DNA here is from genome assembly GCA_012519195.1 of Clostridiales bacterium. GTDB lineage: Bacteria > Bacillota > Clostridia > Lachnospirales > Lachnospiraceae > Mobilitalea. The sequence continues at coordinate 1,523 of JAAYQP010000120.1, forward strand.
CGATAAGCTATTCTCAATAGGTGTACCGGTAAGAGCAAATCGGTGGTCAGCACGCAATCTTTTTACGGATTTTGAATTTAAGGAAGCATGATTTTTAATAAATTGTGCTTCATCAATAAATACCGTATCAAATTTAATTTTTTCATAATGAGAGATATCTCTGCGGATTAAGGGATAAGAAGTAATCAGGATATCAAAATTTTCATATTGTTCGATTGCCTCCTGTCGTTCTGCCGGAGTTCCACTTACTACTGCCGCCTTAATAAATGGAGCAAAACTCTCAATTTCATCCAACCAGTTATAGATCAAGGAGGTAGGACAAACAACCAGAAAATGTCTCTCAGGACGGCTACCCTCACTGGATTGTGTCCGTTTCACTCTCGATGCAATGTAAACAATGGATTGCAAGGTTTTTCCCAGACCCATATCATCTGCTAGGATTCCCCCCAAATCATTGTCTGACAAGGTTCTTAACCATTTATATCCGATTACCTGATAGGGCCTTAGATTTGCCTGGATCCCCTCCGGTAAGCTATAATCCGTTATCTTTGGATTCAGAATCTTTTCTGTCAAGGCTTTAAAATCAATATCATAATGAAATTCGAATTTTTTATCAGAGAATGCTTTTTCTAGATAGACAGCATGCCTCTTATCTAGAAGCAGGGTATCCTCATCTATATTCTTATCACTAATATTTAATAAATCAAGCATTCGGGATACTTCATTAAGATCCTGATCCTCCAAATTAATAAAACTACCATCCTTTAAACGATAATATTTCTTTTTCACTTGGAAGGAATGAAACAGTTCTCGCAGTTCATCCTTAGGAACCTCATCAAAGGAGAGATTTAGCTCGAGCATATTTAATTCGGAATTTAACCGCACTCCTGCTTTAAAACTTCCCGTAAGACGGACTCCAAGCCTACGAAAATCTTCCGAGTAGAATAAAGTTGCACTGTCTCCAAACTCCGAAATCCTGCCGGAAAGAAACTCATATATTTTGTACTCATCCTTAAGAAGATAAAAATTCTTATAAGGTACAAAGCCTAGGTCCAATAATTTAGATACAACAACATCCTCTCTATCCCTCTGACGAACAATAATATAAGAACCGGCAGATGCATTGGCAAAGGAATTAAACTCATAATCCCCATATTTAAACTTTAGTTCTGCTTTGATATGATTCTTATATTTATCCAGATATAATTTTGCCTCCATATCACAGGTAATATATCTGCTTTTTAGCTCCTCCGGAATCTCAAGCTCCATGGTCTCACTTATTCTAGGCAGGACATGTTCCAGAAAACTATTCTTATTCTCACCCTTGAAGACTAGGGGATCCTTATCCCTACTTAAACTATTATAAAAAGGCTTAAAATATCGGATAAATTTCTTGTCTGGTAGAAAGATATTACCATCAAAAAAGAATAGCTCACCAGTTTCCGTCATCGGAAGGATCGCTTCCTTACCTTGATAATCAATCGTAATCGAATCCTCATCCAGAAGTAGCTCATAGGAAATCTTGGGGTTTTCTCTTAAGAAATGCACATTACTATAGGTCTTACCGTATAATATCAAGGTAAATGGACTTGTTCCCAAAATATCCAATAGTTTAATCAGCATATTCTTCGTTATGCTTACTTCTGATTTCGAAAAAATCTTTGAAAAATGTGTACTATCGATCATATCCTGGATCTCATACAATTCCAATAGAAAATCGAGTACTGCCTGGGAAGTGGAATCAAAGACACTTTCACCATGGATAAAATTAAACTCTTTTCCAATCACAAAATTCTCATGATGATAGATATTGGAAAGAAATTTTTTAATGGTCTGGATTTTATACTTACGATTGCTTCCTCCGTGTAAAGAAATCGTTACTCTTTCATTATCCTTCTTGATGATGGAAGGAATGGTTATCGTAACATCCAGCTGAAAAGTTTCTCCAACCATTTCCATATCCTCTTGGGATTGAAAATAGTCAAGAATTTGCATAACCTTCCTTTCCTCTGGACTTTTTGTTTCAGAGATTAAATTACGTTCCTGATATTTTAATATAAATAATAAAGCCGCCACAACATGCTTACATGCACCTTGATCCTTAAGCCGTGACGGACAATTGCAGTTATAGTCAAAAGAACCGTCTTCCTGTTCATCCACGGTTACAGAATAATTATAATTACCTTTTACAACCATTCGATACTGCTTCGCCGCATTCGAATAGGTTGCACTGACAATTCTGTTATCTTTGTAATATTGTAATCCTCTAGCATAAGTCTTGTCATTCGATGCCAAATTTCGAATTCCTGTCCGTGAAATCTGTATCATTTTTGCACACCTTTCTTAGAATTGTATCTTACTATTATACCACATATTAAGAAAAATTGTATATAAAACAGGAAGAAATCTATATCAAGAGTTAATTTGCTACCAATCCCTAGGCAATCCTTACTTTATTCCTTTCCTTAATGAATAGGATTAGATTTATTAATTAATCTGGGGTCTTCTTTATATTGTAATTTAGCGAATTCTATATTAATATGATTAGTTAGAAAATCAGTTTAATAAAGCCTCGTCACAACCATCGATTATGATTATAATAAGGAGGAATTTATGAAACACATTATCAGTCCAACGGACCTAACTGTTTCCGAGTTAAATGAACTTCTTGATCTGGCTGAAGCAATCATTCAAAATCCAAAGAAATATGCTAATGTATGCCATGGCAAGAAGCTAGCTACCCTTTTCTATGAACCCAGTACCCGTACTCGATTAAGCTTTGAAGCTGCCATGCTAAATCTAGGTGGTAATATTTTAGGATTTTCCTCTGCTGATTCCAGTTCAGCGGCAAAAGGCGAAAGCGTAGCCGATACAATTCGAGTTATTTCTTCTTATGCAGATATCTGTGCAATCCGCCATCCAAAGGAAGGCGCCCCTCTTGTTGCTTCTCTCTATTCTTCGATTCCTGTGATCAATGCCGGAGACGGCGGCCACAATCATCCCACCCAAACATTAACCGATTTATTGACCATAAAGAATTTAAAAGGACGGTTGAATCATTTAACCGTTGGTTTTTGTGGTGATCTTATGTTTGGACGGACGGTTCATTCCTTAATCGGTGCATTGGCCCGCTATGATCATATTAAATTCGTTATGATATCACCGGAAGAATTAAGAATTCCAACCTATATTCGGGAAGAAATATTAGACCAAAATCATATACCATATGAAGAAGTTCGACGACTGGAGGATGCAATACCAAAGCTTGATATTCTTTATATGACCCGTGTACAAAAGGAGCGTTTCTTTAATGAGGAAGAATATATCCGATTAAAGGATACCTATATCCTTGATGCAAAAAAAATGACCCTTGCTAAAGAGGATATGCTAGTACTCCATCCCTTACCAAGAGTAAATGAGATTGCCCCTGAGGTAGACAATGATCCTCGGGCCGTCTATTTTAAGCAAGCCCAATTTGGGGTCTATGTTCGAATGGCATTAATTATGAAACTATTGGAGGTGGAGGCATGCTAAATATTGGTGGCTTAAATCATGGAATTGTCATAGACCATATCAAAGCCGGTGGGGCAATGAAAATTTATACTTATCTTAACCTAGAAAAGCTGGATTGTAGTGTTGCGATCATCAAAAATGCAAGAAGCAATAAGATGGGCAAGAAAGATATTATAAAAATTGAAGGAACCTTGAATGGTTTAGATTTGGATGTCCTTGGTGCACTGGATCATAAAATTACGATTAATATTATAGAAGACGGGGTTATTAAAGAAAAAAAGAATCCCAAGCTTCCCGAACGAGTAGAAAATATTCTAATCTGTAAAAATCCCAGATGCATTACTTCAATCGAAAGAAACCTTCCCCATGTATTTAAACTTTCCGATCGAAATAATGGGGTATATCGCTGCATTTATTGCGAACAAGCCCTAGAAGTAAGGTAAAAAAGCTGTGCAATATATATAAGGGTATACAGATATAACCGTAATGCAACGTTAGAAGAACACCTGCTGTGATTTGTGATGTCATAAGCGGACGTTGTACGTCCGATATGTGACACACAAATCATAGTAGGTGTTCTTATATCGGTGTGTGAGGTTATACTGTATACCCGATTTAATTTTGCACAGCCCCCGTTTTCATATTTACCCTGCATATCCGATTTTATGAAAATAGCGTATGATTTTTAATCCATAAGTAGATCGTTTGTCGCCATCGGTACTTAGGCCCCGGCAGATAGATATCCATAGATATTTGTTTGTTGGGGCCTTATGTACCGCAATGTGCGACAATCGAGCGAGAGCGTGTCTACGTTGGATAAAAATCATACGCTATTTTTCAATAATATGACAACCACTTCTATCCTTATTCCTGCCAGTAGCTGAGTCTTTCTTCGATTACTTTCCAGTTGATGTTTCTCATAAAACGATTTATGTATTCTGCTTTATTGTCTGCATATTGGAGGAAGTATGCATGCTCATACATATCCAGTACCAGGATGGGCGCATAATAGGCGATATTGCCTAGATCATGGGAATCTAAGCTGATATTACGTAGCCTATCGCTTCGTTGATCATAGCCAAGAACTGCCCAACCCCTACTAGCCTTTGCAGTTGCGATAAAGTCCTCATACCAATCGGATACGCATCCAAAATCCCTACTTATCATTTGAGCTGTTAATGTGCCCGGTTCTCCTGCTCTTCCTCCAATATTCTGAAAATAAAGTTCATGAAGAATAACACCATTTAATGCATAGGTTTCTCCTCGTTTCAGATCCCGAAACCTACCATAAGTGGTATTCGCCTGATTTCTGCCAGAGTCCCCTCTTAGTGCTTCATCAATCTGATTAATGCTCTTAACATAGCCTTCATACAATCTCATATGTGCTTCAAACTGCCTTCGATCGACTACAGTAATATCATCGCTATAGCGGAAATTCACCATCTCTATCATATAAAAAGCCTCCCTATGATATAATTTCTAATGATATTTAAATAAAGATATCATTTCTACTTTTATATCATACGAAGGCTTTTCCATTAATATGACTGTTTTATAACCGAAATTAATTGCGGAATACTACGATTAAATTATTCCTTATGTCTATTTATTAATATCTTCAAACTCTAGCATTATTTCAAAATGAATCTCTGCTTCCTCTAGGCGGTACTTATGAGCTAATTCTGGACCACAACTGTTAGAGCCAATTCCACTCATCTTGTAATCTAAGCAAACTACAGTATAAGGGGATTTCTCCAGCTCGTAATTATGGGCCTTGGTTCCTAGCTCCTCCTGGGTATATTCTGAAGCATTGAAGCTAAAGTCTTTATTGCTTGTCACAACTAAGTTAATATCCTTATTCTCTACCCTAACAAATTGGCAACCACAATGGCTGGAATTCTCTTGAGGCTTAATGAAATCCTCATGTAGTTGGTCAATTCTTGCATGGAACAATCCAATATAGGATGCTCTACGCTTATCTAGGTAACTATTAAGAGGTCCGTAACCGAAATAATCAACCGTCTGATAGGATTTTGGCATAAAGAGACGGAGACCAAAGCGAGGTAGATAAGGCATTGCTGTATTTCTTATCGCATCAAGCTTTATTTGAATTCTACCTGCGCAATCAATCGTCCAAATTGCATCAATGTCAAGAATATGCTCTCTTTGAATCGCTGCAATTGCCAGCTTTGCTTTGATTACAACGGTGTTACCATCCTTTGTATTTTCCTGGCTAGCACTTGCTTCATATACCCTTACGGTATGCCTGTCATAGCCAGCATGGATCCATTCATTCTTAATGTTACGGTCGTTATCCGTAGGTGCACGCCAGATGTTGAATTCCATCGGTTTCTCAAGGATGACCCTTTGATTGACCACTACGGATTCAAAGGTTCCTAGCATCTTATTAAATACATATCTAAAGTTATCTCCGGTAACCGTGATCTTGTCTTCAGTTTCTTTAAAGCTTAGATCTTTCTCTTGTCCAAGAGTTTTCGTCTGCAATTTCTGAAGGTAAACTTCATCTAACTTTGCTTGGTATACATCATCCCTTAACTTAAGTTGATCAAATCCTAAATCATGCCCCTGTTTTGTAAATGGTAAATCAAGCTTTTGTATATAATGTAGATTTAAGAAAGTAACACCAGATTCCTTAAGATCATAGGAAAGCTTTATTGTTTTACTGGTCTTTGCTGGAATGTCTAGATCCATAATCGTTCCATCATGGATCACTTCTCCATTGCATACCAGCTCATAAGTAAGATAGAGATAATCCTTGAGATTGGTAAAATCTAATTTATTCTCTAGTGTAATTTCTCCCGTTTCTGCATTTACTAAGGAAGCCCTTACCGGACGAATTACATTCTTATACTCTAATAAGCTTGAACTTACGGTTCGATCCGGGAATACTAAACCATCCACGCAAAAGTTTCCGTCATGAGGATACTCACCGGAATCTCCACCATAGGCATATTTGCGTCTTCCATCTGGAGCAACTCCGATATCAATGGCATGGTCACACCATTCCCATACAAAGCCACCGACAAAACGGTCCTCTCTATAGATTACTTCAAAATAATCCTCGATATCTCCAGGGCCATTTCCCATTGCATGAACAAATTCACATAAAATATATGGCTTCTTATTATTTTCATCCGCTAAATATTTTTCAATGTTTTCAATTGGATCATACATGGTACTATGCACATCTAACATCGATAGGTCTTCTTGTCCCTCAAATCCTTTATCAATGTGAACGCTTCCCTCATAATGTACTAACCTAGTATCATCATAGGATTTTACCCATTTACCTGCCAGTTCAAAACTCTTTCCCCAACCAGCCTCATTTCCTAAGGACCACATAAAGATACAAGGACGGTTCTTATCACGAATCACGTTTCTTTGTTGACGATCAAGAATAATATCATTGGATATCTCCCGGCGGGCGATATCTCCATAGCTCGTTTCCCATGACCCAGAATAAAGTTCCGTTGCACCGTGACATTCCACATCAGCCTCACCGATGACATAGAAGCCATACTCGTCACAGAGTTCCAAGAACCATGGTGCGTTCGGATAATGGCTGGTGCGAATTGCGTTGACATTATGCTGCTTCATCAGAGACAGATCCTTTAATGCCTGCTCACGGCTGATCGTGTAACCGGTTACAGGATCACTATCATGTCGATTGACACCTTTTAGTTTTATCGCAACATTATTAAAGTAAATAATGCTATTTTTAATCTCAATTTTACGAATACCAACCTTTTGTTTAATAGACTCTTCCTCAGTTTCCAAAACTAAAGTATATAGGTTTGGTGATTCTGCATTCCAAAGAATCGGCTTAGAGATTTCGAATTCTACATAGCCACCCTTTGCACTCTTGGACTCCAAAAGTTCCCCGTCCGGTGAATATAGAGATGCTTTGGTATCGATCTCTTGATTCAAATACTCCAACTCAACAGTAACTTTCGCCTTCGTCAGATCTTCGTTTAAAGGTGTCTTTATAAAAAAGTCACGAATATGCTCTCTAGAACGAGTCAAAATATAAACATCTCGGAAAATTCCTGACATTCTGAACTTATCTTGATCCTCATAATAACTTCCAAGACACCACTTAAGTACAAGAACCGCAAGCGTATTTTCGCCTTCCACTAAAACATCCGTAATATCAAATTCACTAGTTGAATGAGAAACCTGGCTAAATCCGATAAACTTACCGTTTACCCATACATAATAACAGGAATCAACGCCTTCAAAGTTCAGGTAGTTTCTCTGCTCTAATTGCTCCTTAGTCACTTCAAATGTTCTTATATAAGCCCCACAAGGATTCTGATCTGGCACATAGGGAATGTCATAGGGAAATGGAAATCTAACATTGGTATATTGATGCCTATCATATCCATGGTTCTGCCAACAACTAGGAACAGGCAGTTGATCAAAAGTACTGCTATCAAAGCTAGGGAGAAAGAAATCATCATCAATCTCAAAACGATTATTATAATAACGGAACTTCCAAATTCCATTTAGTAATTGCTTTCTTTCATTATCCTCATTTGAACTTTTATCATGCGGAATATAATATGCTCGATTGGGCATAGTTCCTACATGAAGTTGCTTAGGATCTTCATAATACTTGGGTAGTTTAATTGCCATTTCTAAAGCCCTCCATCGTGTTATATAATGATAAGACAAAAGAATGGTATCCTCGGGTTGGTACTGATTTATCCGAAGGTTTCCTGGAAATGTTTCCAAGGGATACCAATCCACATACGAATTGATTATACCATTAATTCCATGTTTAGCAAAGCTATATTTGGAATTACCAGCTGATAGAAGCAACTTCCTACTCAACAAAAAAATGGATTGACAATCAATCCATTTTTTAGGTGCAAATATTATATTTAAAATAATCCAGTTATATTACCCTTCTCATCGACATCGATTCCCTCCGCGGCAGGTACCTTAGGTAGTCCCGGCATGGTCATAACGGTCCCGGTAATTGCAACAATAAAACCTGCTCCAGCAGAAACATAGATTTCTCTGATATTAATCGTAAAACCAGTAGGTCTTCCCAATTTGCTTGCATCATCGGACAAGGAATATTGATTCTTCGCCATGCAGATCGGAAGATCCCCATAGCCGTTGGCTTCAATCATTTTTATCGCTTTTTCGGCAGCAGGATCATAAGTTACCCCATCGGCTCCGTAGATTTCCTTAGCTATGGTTTTAATTTTATCTTTAATCGATAGATTTAGATCATATAGCGGTTTATAATGGCTTTCCTTGGTTTTTAAGGTGTTTAATAGCTTATTCGCTAGGTCAAGCCCGCCTTCTCCTCCTTTTTCCCATACATCACATAGGGAGAACTCACAGTTACGGCTCTCACAGAATTCCTTGACAAAGTTTAATTCACTTTCCGTATCTGTGATAAATCGATTTAAGCTAACTACCACAGGTACTCCGAATTTCTGAAGATTTTCAATATGTTTTTCTAGGTTTACAATACCTGCTTTTAAGGCATCTAGGTTCTCGATGGATAGGTCAGATTTAGGCACACCGCCGTTATATTTTAGGGCTCTGACCGTAGCAACCAATACAATGGCATCGGGCTTTAATCCTGCCATCCGGCATTTGATATCAAGGAACTTCTCCGCTCCCAGATCAGCACCAAATCCTGCCTCTGTTATAACAACATCGGCCAGCTTTAAGGCAGTCTTTGTGGCTCTGACACTATTACAACCATGAGCGATATTAGCAAATGGGCCACCATGGATGATGGCTGGTGTATTCTCCAGTGTCTGAATCAGATTCGGCTTTAAGGCATCCTTTAACAAAGCTGCCATGGCTCCTACTGCATTTAATTCTTTGGCCAATACCGGTTTTCCCTCATAGGTATAAGCAACAACAATACGACCTAAACGCTCCTTTAGATCTAACATATTTTCAGCAAGGCATAAAACTGCCATGATTTCTGAAGCAACCGTAATGATAAAATGATCCTCTCTTACCACTCCGTCTACTTTTCGTCCTAAACCAACAACGATATTACGAAGGACCCGATCATTCATATCTTCGCAACGCTTCCAAACGATCTGATTTGGATCGATGTTTAGTGCATTTCCTTGATGGATATGATTATCAAGCATGGCAGCCAGAAGATTATTGGCGGAGGTGATTGCATGAAAATCTCCAGTAAAATGTAGATTCAAATCCTCCATTGGTACCACCTGGGCATATCCTCCACCAGCCGCACCCCCTTTAATTCCAAAGCAAGGACCAAGGGAGGGCTCACGAAGGGCAATAACAGACTTTACCTTCATTTTACCCAAGGCTTGACCTAATCCCACCGTCGTCGTAGTTTTACCCTCACCAGCCGGAGTTGGGTTGATTGCAGTAACTAATACGAGCTTACCATCTGGATTATTCTTCACCTTTTCCCATAGTTCATCAGAAAACTTCGCCTTGTATTTTCCATAATACTCTAAATCATCCTCGCTAATATCAAGCAGCTGTGCAACTTCATTAATTGGTTTTAACTTTGCTCCCTGTGCTATCTGAATATCCGTATTCATTGGTAAATTCCGCCTTTCCTGTTCCATTCTTTCATATTATTTTCTAGATTGGTTTTTATATTAATCGCGGATGGAATCCCTAAGTGCAGTTTTTAATAAATCTAGAACCTCACTTATATCTTCATCCGTTTTTTTTAAATTAATCATTACCGGATCTGTATTCTTAGGTGTATTTAACTTTATAAATAAGGCTTTCCATTTTGGTAAACCAGAATAGAATTTATCATTATCCTTCAACTTAATACAGATGGTATCTTTCTTAAATACTTTCGTCATATAGATCTGATCAATATCTTGCCAAGAAATTTTACCGATACTAGGAATCGTTGATTGATCAATGATACCCTTTTGGTTTACAGCAAGAATTGCATTAGGCTTTACAAAATGATAAAGAATTACTGCATAGCAAGAAATTTCTACTAATAATATAAATCCTAATAGTATAATAAAAGGGACATTACGATCATAGATTCCAACCGCCAAAAAAAGTAACGATAATAGAATAATGTATAGCCCCAGTAAAATTGATTTTATCATCTTCTTACGTTTCTGATAAATCTTAACCTCATCCATGATCTTTCCTCCAATTAATGTATCCACAAAATGTCAACTATTTAAATCAATTTATTATACCTATATCTCTTTAGAAAAAACAATAGCTTCCTTAAATTATTAGAAAATCTAATGAATCTTATTAAAATACTTGCTTTATAAAATAGATTGAGTATATACTATCTATTAATACCCAACTCAAGTATTAATTACATAACTACGTGAAAGGATGTTTACCATGAAATATAATACCATTATTTTTGATCTGGACGGAACATTGCTCAATACCCTAGACGATCTATGTGATAGCGTCAACGCTGTTATGCAAAATCACGGTTTTCCTATCAGGAGTCTTGAAGAGGTAAGACGCTTTATCGGTAATGGTGTTGGTAGGCTGATGCGGCTTGCAGTACCTGAAGAGTGTACCGATGAAGAGGTAGCAATCTATCTTAAGGAATTTAAGGAACATTATGAGCTTAACATGGAAAATAAGACAAGACCCTTTGACGGGATTATGGAACTATTATTGGATTTAAACCGTTTTAATTATAATATGGCCATCGTTTCCAACAAATTCGATGTCGCTGTGAAAGTTCTTGCCAAAACCTATTTTGGAAATCTTATTCCCGTAGCCATCGGAGAATCTGCCAATGTACGAAGAAAGCCTGCACCGGATAGTGTTTTTACTGCCATAAAAGAATTGGGTGCCGAGCTAGAGAAGACCATCTATGTTGGCGATTCTGATATTGATGTTGAGACAGCAAAAAATGCAGGCATTCCCTGTATCGGAGTGACCTGGGGCTTCCGTTCCCGTGAAGTATTAAGAAATGCAGGTGCTGATTATCTGATCGATACCCCCAAGGAATTATTGACCTTAATCTAAATTATCCCTGTATTTGCTCCAGGATAAACAATAGATAGCGCCTGACGATATTAAGGTCAGAGCATTGATAAAGCATCCTGGAGCCTACAACATCTTCAATCTCATTAAAGATGAGTTCACCATGATCTCCAAGGAGAAAGTCAATTCCGACCAAACCGAAATCAAATTGATCAATAATGATATCTACTGTTCTCTTTTCTTGCTCTGTAAGAGAATAGAGACGTACTTCACCACCTAAGGAAAAATTGGATTTAAAGCCTTCCTTAGCTGTCCGAAGAACAGCTGCCTGGATTTCTTTGCCGATCACATACACCCTTAGATCCTGATGGCGACTACCGGTAAGCGGTTGTGCAACCAGATCCGATGTCCCCAGTCCTTCAAGAATTTTTTCCTGCGTCTTTTCTAAGGCTGATTTCCTATCCCTAGGATCATATAGGAATACCTGCTTTCCTCCATGCCCATCCACTGCCTTGAGCACCGTTGGCTGATCTGCTTGACTAAGTGCTTCCCTTCCCTGAAAATTCCGATAAAAGATTGAATTTATCATAGGTATTCCCGTCCTAGAAAGATATTGATAGGTCTTTGCTTTATCATTACATATCTCAGCAACAAAGGAATTATTAAATACCGGGATCCCCATCCATTCTAACTGCTTATTAAGAAGCGGATAGATCGCTCTGCATATAGCAAAATCAGGTTTCGTTATTGGCTTATCCTGATAACTAATGAATAATTGGTTATCCCAGGTACCAAACTTTAGGTCCTCTACCAGAATAAGCTTGACTGTTAAGCCAAGCTTACTTCCTTCCTCGATATAAAAATCTATATATTGTTTGTTTAATTCTGCATTTTTCCGGTAATAAATCAACCACGCCAGCATAATAGCACCGATGACCTCCTCCGTCTTATCTTATTCCTGTACTTGTTTCTTGATATGAGCAAGGATTGCGTCTGCAGCATTCACACCGGTACAGTCATAGATATTCTTAAAATGTGCATTAGAATTCACTTCACAAACGATAGGTTCTCCATCTTTGCCAAATAATAAATCCACACCTGCAAAATCCAAGCCAATGATCTTGCAACAACTTACAGCTAGAGCTTCTTGCTCCTGCGTAGGAACATGGGGCTTCATATTCCCACCAAGGGTCAAATTCGCACGAAAATCACCATTCTCTGAATAGCGATACATGCTTGCAATGACCTGGTCTCCTACTACCTGCAAACGAAGATCTCTACCAAAGCTAGTAGCGATGTATTCCTGAAATAGTAGTTTCTTGGATCTTAACTTTAAAACCATTTCCTTAAGTTGCTGGTAATTCTTAACCAGATAAACCTGCTGTCCAAAAGAGCCAAAGCATTCTTTTACAATCATAGGAAATCCTAGTAAATCAGCAACTCTTTCTAAAAAAGAAAAATTCGTATAGCCAATATTTTCATAGGTCATTGGTGCCAATATGGTTCTGGGCATTCGGATCCTTTCCTTCATCAATGCAAGATGAGTTAGGGATTTATCATCACAAGTGCCGATTGCTTCACTGGAATTAAATACAGAATACCCCAGTTGTTCCAGATATCTAGCAAGTCGAATATCCTTATCCCAGAATAGCACAAAATCAACCTCAGGTTTTTTCACAGAGTCCATTGCTGTATCTACTAGAATCTGTGCATTGGTTTTTTGCTGCATTAGGATTCCTTGTCGATTTGCAGCATCTAATAACCATTGATGAATTTCATTAAATTTACTCGAATATAAAAATTCATTTACAATAAGCCATCCTGTCATAAGATCCTTCCTTTATCGCTATCAGCCATTCAATTCTAGGTACTCTTCGAATTGCTCTAAGGACATTAATACTTTCCTTGGCTTGGTTCCTTCCTCCGGCCCAACGACTCCCGCTTCCGCAAGCTGGTCCATAATCCTTGCAGCACGGTTAAATCCAATCCTATATACCCTTTGAAGCATTCCAATGGAAGCCTTGTCCTTCTCTATGATAAATTTACCAGCCTCAATAAAGTATTCATCCCGTTCTACACCAGTGCTGCCACTCTTACTATCAGCAAGGGTTGCATTGGTAATCTTATCCTTAATCTCTTCACTATATTCCGTTTCACTATTATTTTTCTTAATAAATTCAACAACAGCATTGACTTCCTTATCCGAGATAAAGGCTCCCTGAACACGTACCGGTTTTGGATAACCGGAAGGGAAAAATAACATATCACCTTTCCCAAGAAGCTTCTCTGCTCCGGAGCCATCCAGAATTGTTCTAGAATCAACGGCTGAAGATACAGCAAAAGCAATTCTGGAAGGAATATTGGCCTTAATTAAACCTGTAATAACATTAACGGAAGGCCTCTGCGTTGCGATTACAAGATGGAGACCAGCAGCTCTTGCCAGCTGAGCTAGACGACAGATCGCATCTTCTACCTCTCCTGGAGCTACCATCATAAGATCCGCCAACTCATCGATAATGATAACAATCTGAGGTAATCTCTGATATTCACTATCATTTAAGTTTTCAACCTGAGCAACCTTCTCATTATATCCCTTCAGATCTCTTACCCCTACATCTGCAAACTTCTTATATCGCTCTGTCATCTCCATTACAGCCCAATTTAACGCAGCCGATGCTTTCTTTGGATCCGTCACAACAGGAATCAATAGATGAGGGATCCCATTATACACGCTTAGCTCTACTACCTTGGGGTCAATCATAATCAGGCGAACATCTGAAGGATCTGACTTAAATAGAATACTCATAATTAAGGTATTAATACAAACCGATTTACCCGATCCAGTTGCACCAGCAATTAAGAGATGGGGCATCTTAGCAATATCGGTGACAATTGTCTGCCCACCAATATCCTTACCAACAGCAAAGGCAATATCCGAAGGGTGCTGCTGAAATTCCTTGCTTTCCAACATTTCTCGTAAGGTAACCATGGAATTTTCTTTGTTTGGTACCTCAATACCAACCACAGCCTTACCGGGTATGGGTGCTTCGATACGGATATCAGAAGCTGCTAAGTTTAACTTAATGTCGTCCGCTAGAGCAGTAATCTTACTTACCTTAACTCCCTGCTCCGGTTGTAGCTCATACCTAGTAACAGCAGGACCACAGCTTACATTTGTAATCGTTACATGAACCCCAAAGCTATCCAATGTACTCTGTAGTTTTAGGGCAGTATCTTTCAGATTCCGTTCCATGGATCCCTTATTCACCTTTAATTTCGGTACCGAGAGTAATTTCGTAGGAGGGTAAATATATACTTTTTTCTCTCTGGTTTGATCAATATTAAGTTGTTCTACATCTGTAGTATTGCTTGTTTTATTTGATGGTTTATGTTTTTCAGTGCGACCATGATCCTTCTGGTTCTGTTCTACCACAGTAGTGTCGGTGCTACTGTTGGTTGCCTGCGATTCCACAGTTGTATCACGATCATTCGTGTCCGTTACAAAAGCATCGTCTGTAATGGAACTTTCCGAGTCAGTTTCGGAATTTTCTGATTTTCCAAATTTACTCCTTAGTTCATCTTCATAGGTTGGAACAGGTCCAACAATTACGGGATCTATAGAGCTTGTCTGCTCACTAGCTTGTCCTTCTTCCGTTTTATCGTTAAACAGATGATCTAGATTAATGGGTAGCTCGTCCCTTTTCTGTGTCTGCTCCTTCTTCATTTTTCTATCTTTCAGATCAATCACAGTATTCGTATCTGTTGACTCTGCTGATTTACCTTCCTCTTTCTTTGCTTTTTTCCCTGTATCAAATAAGAAGGTTTTCATAGGTCTCCTTACGGGTACCTCTTGTGGATGCTCTTTTTCATAGGCCAGCTGTTGCTCTTTTCTTAGCTTCTGGTACTGTTTTCTCTCCTGCAAAGCTCTGTTACTGCTCTTTGCAAAACGAAGTATAAGTGCTTTGCCAGTTATAACAATAAGAGAAATCAACATAATAGCGATGATGATAATATAGGTCGCTACGGTATCGAATAAGCTACAGAATATCATTACAAAGATACCGCCAATAATACCGCCACCTCTTCGTTCATTCGAAGCCGTAGTATAGTATTCGAAGAATTTCATATTCGGATCATAAGGAGTTGAGATAAGTTGAATTAAGGCAGTTAATGCTACCAGGAACACAATTGCGCTTAAAATTTTTCGTCCTGCCTTACGATTACCTAAATTTGAAATATGAAAGGCAGTAAGAAAAAATAGGGCGAAAGGAAAAATATATGCCTCAACCCCGATCAATCCAAAGATAATACTACTAAAAAAATCTCCAACCTTACCGCTTAAATCAAAATTACTTAAAAACAGAAGTACAGAGATCACTAGTGTGATAATTAGGATAATTTCATCCTGTACCATACCACTTTCCCGTATTTCCGCCTGCTTTGCTGCATTTTTTCTTTTATTCTGTGTTTTTGATGACTTTTTTTTATTTTGTTTGGAAGCCACTATAAATCCCCCTTATACGACAAAATGGCAAATTACTGCGATGATTCCTATAATAAAACAATAATAAGCAAAGTATTTGAATTTTTTCCCTCGAACAATATTAAGCATTGTTTTAATGCATAGATAACCTACAAATCCGGCTACGATCGCTCCTGCAAGATAGCCATATATTTCTGAACGATCCAATCGAACCATGGAGACGTCCTTAAGCTCTAAAAGTACTGCACCTAGTACCGCAGGTATAGACATAATAAAGGAATATTTCACTGCAAAATCCCGATCAAAACCGCACAGTAGACAAGCGGTAATCGTTGTCCCAGATCGTGAAAGCCCCGGTAAAGTAGCAATCCCTTGTGCGATTCCAATGAGACCTGCATCCTTAAATCCGGCCGTATCTTCTCTCTTACTTCCCCCATTAATTCGATCCGAAATAGTTAGCAGAATGCTAGTCAGAATTAAACTTAAACCAGGGACAAGAAGCTGCTCTCCAGCAAGCTCTATTCCATCCTGAAATAAGAATCCAATCACAGCCGTTGGAATCGTCGATACTATAATCATAACAACGAACCTACGATAGGAAGTTGATACCACCTGCTTATAATTCAATTGATTTTTAGAGAATTTATTTATAATCCAACGACCTATATTAATCAGTAGATCGTAAAAAATCATGATTCCTTCAATGATTAATTCCTTAATATCCTTCCAAAATGCAATGAATATAGCAATCAGGGTCCCTAAGTGAAGTAATACATCAAATAATAATCCTGTTTCTAAATTCATATGTAAGATATGCTTCATAATCGCCAAATGCCCTGAACTGCTAACCGGCAAAAATTCTGTTAAGCCCTGGATGAATCCTAAGATAATTGCTTTAATAAATTCCATGATACCTCCAGTGAAATACTGCCTCGATTTCCATTAAAACCTAAGCAATATCCAAATTTTATTATACCTTTTATAAAAATGATATGCAAGTCAAAGTTCGTTTACAACTAGGGAGCATGGGTTATACTTTGCCAATAAAAAGAAAACTCCCAAGTAGGATATCACATTTGCCATACCTAAAGGGAGTATTCCTTTAATAAATTATATTTTGTACGTTTTGCCAGGAGAATAATCAGCATTCAAATAATCACTCATATCAGTAGAATTAATTCTTTCAATAATATAATCTTCTCCTTGCTGCCTTGTAACAATTCTGCCATTCGGCAGAGTTACCTCGCGATAATGAGCTTCTTCCCGTTCTTTCAGTTCTTTTTTTTCTGTTTCCTTTGTCCTGGGAGTGGCATAGATTCTTTCTAGAGGCCTTACCGTATAGAGCATACACCCCACTCTCCTTCCAAAATGCTACACATCACACTTCATTTACCATCTTATTGTGGTAATTCATCATTGTTATTCGGATTGTTATTTGGATTATTAGTTGGATTATTATTCGGATTATCGTTTTGATTATTATTTCTCTGGTCAATCATATCATTAATTTTAGCTAGTGCTTCCTTGATACCACCTACTTCATCGATAATACCTTTTTCTACTGCTTCACCACCAACCAAAATGGATCCGACATCCTTAGCAAGCTGTTTCGTATCAAGCATTAGATTACGGAAATCTTCATAAGAGATTTTGGAATGGTCAACGACAAATTTTATAATTCGATCCTGTATCTTTTCAAAATATTCAAAGGTTTGTGTCACCCCAATAACCATGCCGTTCATCCGAACCGGATGAATGATCATGGTAGCGCTTGGAACTATATAACTATGATCAGCGGAAACTGCCAATGGAACACCAATAGAATGGCTACCTCCTAAAACTAGGGATACCGTTGGCTTGCTTAAAGAAGCTATCATTTCCGCAATGGCAAGTCCAGCTTCAACATCTCCTCCAACCGTGTTAATCAAGATTAGTAAACCATCTATATCATCACTGTCCTCAATCGCTGCCAGTTGAGGAAGCACATGTTCATATTTTGTTGTTTTATTATGTTGCGGTAAACATTCATGGCCCTCAATTTCGCCGATGATGGAAAGCAAATGAATTTTATGATCATTTTTTCCATTCTCCAGCAAGGTCTGACCATACTCTGATATTTTCTTATCCTTCAGATCTTCATTCTGTTTTTCCAATTTTTCATTTTCTTGCTCTTCATTGGTTTTTTTATCATCCTTTGACTCATTATTATTGGTATTTTGATTTCCATTATCTTGATTGGCATTACTTTGATTTGCACTACTTTGATTTGTACTACTTTGATTTGTACTACTTTGATTAATATTACTTTGATAAGTAATATTATTATTTATGTTATTTGATTTAAGATTGTCTTGATTTCCATATTGGTTTCCATTACTTGACTCTGTAATATTACTGTTTTCACTATTTTGATTTACATTGTTTTGATTTGAAACATTTTGATTTATATTATTTTGACTTATGTTATTTTGATTTATGTTATTTTGATTAATGTAGTTTTGATTTTGCTTTACATTATTTTGAGTTCTTGTATTGTTTTCGCTTCTCCGATTTCTGTTATCAATACTAAATAAATATTCGTTCTTATAATTAAATGTGCTATGATTATTCTGTTCTACCATGTGCAGCTCCTCTTTTCCTATTTTACTATCCGCGCTTAGCATCCACCATAAGTACAAAAAAGAAGAATTACTATTTTAAGCAATTCTTCCTTGTTTATTATGTGAAAATATTAATATTTTTATACGAATGATAGAATTGGCTTACGCCTTACGATTTCCAATAGGATTTCATATCTTGCTTTTCTATGTCTAGGATAAAACTCCGTTTTATACGTAGGAAATATTCCAGTTCTTTAAGTATTTGAAATAATATCGCACGATATTCAAATTCTGTTCTAGTCTTTGGTAGATCTTCATTACGAAAATGCTCATATAAATCTTCAATTTCTTTCAATAATCCCTTCACATTATTGAATTCATGAAAGGAAGCAGCCACATGATTCATAAAATCTGAAATTGGAATCGTCTGCTGTAATATGACTGGAATTTGCTTAATATGTTCCTGAATTCTCTTCAACACATCGATCTGTTGTTCTCGCATATCCAGATATGCAATTAAGTATCTCGTGTCGGTTAGTAATGTATTTTTGGAATTGATGTGAGCCTTTTTTATTAAATCCTTAATCTTTTGATCAATTAAAGTAAAATCTATTCCATCTTTAAGAAATGAGGTATCATTTACATCATCCTTAGTA
>JAAYQP010000121.1 GCA_012519195.1 Clostridiales bacterium
CTAGCAGGAATTGTAGGATATGTTGCCATCAAAGGGATGTCCTCAATCAGCTGGAATTTCCTTACGACCGTTCCTAGTGCAATTAAGGGTACCTTTGGTATTGCTGGAAATATTGTAAATACCTTATATATGATTATTATTACTCTTCTAATCTCAGTACCATTCGGTGTAGGTGCTGCTATCTATCTCAATGAATATGCGAAGCCCGGAAGATTTGTTAATTTAATTGAGTTTACAACAGAAACCCTATCTGGAATCCCATCAATTATATTTGGTCTGTTTGGATATGTGTTTTTTGGTCAAACCTTACAATTGGGATATTCCATTCTTACCGGTTCCCTAACATTAGCAATTATGGTTCTACCCCTAGTTACAAGAAATACACAGGAAGCTTTAAAGACGGTACCGAATAGTTATCGGAGTGGTGCCTTAGGGATTGGAGCAACCAAATGGTACATGATTCGCACTATTTTACTACCTTCGGCAATGCCGGGTATTATAACCGGTATTATTCTATCTATTGGTCGTATTGTTGGAGAATCTGCAGCACTATTATTTACATCCGGTAGCGGTTATTTACTTCCTAAGCTAGGTAAGTATGGGGAAGGGTTATTTCAAAAGATTCTTCAACCAGGCGGGACGTTAACGATACAGTTATTCCTAAGTATGGAAAAAGGAGAATATGATTCTGCATTTGGAATCGCATTTGTACTATTAATTATAGTATTTGGAATCAATGTACTTACAAAATATTTAGCACATAAATTTAATGTTAATAAATAGAATGAGTCCCATAGGGACTGCGGAGGTATCTATGTTAAAGGATAAGATTATAACAAAGGGCTTAAATTTACATTACGGAGCAAATCATGCATTAAAGAATATCGATATGAAGATAAAGGAAAAATCCATTACTGCATTTATTGGTCCCTCAGGATGCGGTAAATCAACCTTTCTTAAAACCTTAAATCGTATGAATGATTTAGTGCCAGGGGTAAAAATTGAAGGACTTGTGTCCATTGATGGGGAAAATATTTATGATCCTAGAGTTGATACAACATTACTACGTAAAAAGATCGGTATGGTATTTCAACAGCCAAATCCATTCCCTATGTCGATTTATGATAATGTAGCCTATGGGCCTAGAATCCATGGGATTAAATCAAAGGCAAAGCTAGATCAAATTGTGGAGGAAAGTCTAAGAGGTGCCGCATTATTCGATGAAGTAAAAGATCGTTTAAAAAAATCTGCTTTAGGCCTCTCCGGAGGACAGCAACAAAGACTTTGTATTGCCAGGGCTCTTGCTGTTGAACCGGAGGTTATTTTAATGGATGAACCAACATCAGCATTAGATCCCATTTCTACCTTAAAAATAGAAGATTTGATGTCTGAACTTAAGGATAAATATACCGTTGCAATTGTGACCCATAATATGCAGCAAGCAGCCCGTATCTCAGACTATACGGCCTTCTTCCTAGTAGGGGAGGTTATCGAGTTTGCTGCTACGGATACCTTATTTACCCGACCAAAAGATAAGAGAACAGAGAATTATATTACGGGTAGATTCGGTTAATTCCACTATTTGACACAGTAGTCTATGGAAACTATAATGATATTTAAGGAGGAACGATTATGGCAGCCAGATTAAGCTTTGAGCATGAATTGCAGCTTTTGAAAGATAATTTAACTGAGATGGGACATCTAATTGAGGATGCTATTGAAAAATGTATGCATGCCTTTAAAACACAGGATGAAGAACTGGCAAAGGAGATTATACAAGGGGATCGGAATGTTAATGATATTGAGAAAACCATTGAGGCCAGATGTCTATCTTTAATATTAAAACAACAGCCAGTGGCAAGGGATTTAAGAATAGTTACAACAGCTCTTAAGGTGGTTACTGATATGGAACGAATCGGTGACCATGCTGCAGATATTGCAGAACTGATATTAAGAGAAAAGAGAGAAACCATTTTTAATTTGGCAAGACATATTCCTGAGATGGCCAAGGTTACCAAGAGTATGGTACATGATTCCATACAAGCATTTACAAAACAAGATACCAATGAAGCTGCGGAAGTTATTAAAAGAGATGATGTGGTAGATGAGCTATTTGATAAAGTAAAGGAAGAAGTAGCAACTATTTTAAGAAACTCCTCAGATCATGTGGACCAATGTGTTGATATCTTAATGATTGCAAAGTATTTTGAAAGAATTGGGGATCATGCAGTAAACGTATGTGAATGGACAGAATTCAATGTAACCGGATCGGTAAATAACATTCGATTGCTATAGCTGTAGAGTGGGAGGAAATGAGATGGAGAGAATCTATATTATTGAGGACGATGAAAGCATACGAGAGTTGCTTAAAGTGGCATTAGAAGGTTTCGGTTATCAGATTATGGCCTATGAGTCGGCAGAACCTGCCCTTGAGGCTATGAAAGTTAATAAGCCAGATATGGCTGTTTTTGATATTATGCTTCCGGGAATGGATGGACTTACTGCCATTAAGCTAATCCGCGAGGATTCTAAATTGAAACATATCCCTATTATCTGTCTGACAGCAAAGGATAAGGAGTTGGATAAGGTGGTTGGTCTTGATGCAGGGGCAGATGATTATATTACAAAACCTTTTGGTGTATTAGAGTTGGCTGCAAGAATCCGGTCCCTACTAAGAAGAGCAAATAAGACCAATAGCGATGATATTATTAAGATGAAATCTCTAACCATTAATCCTCAGACGAGAGAAATTATTAATGATAATAAACCAGTTGAATTGACCTATAAAGAATACGAATTATTGTTATATTTAGTTGAAAATAGTTCTAGGGTTGTATCACGGGATGAGCTATTAAATCAAATCTGGGGATATGATTATGATGGAGAATCTAGGACTCTAGACATTCATATCCGTACTTTACGTCAAAAATTAGGGCCTATTGGAACGGAATGTATAAAAACAGTCCGTAGTGTCGGTTACCGATTTATCAAATCTGAAGAATAGGGATGATGCTATTCTTGGGGAGATGAAGATGAAACGAGCAATATTTCAGAAGTTTATATTGTTATTATCACTAGCTTTATTTTTAAGTGGAATTATCTTTGGAGGAGTTATAAGTAATATTATATTGGAAAGATCCAGAGATAGCATGCTATATAATCTAAAGATCGCCGACCTTAGCCTGGATTATAGTAGTAATTTGAAGGAACAGGTTGATAAATTTAAAACTATTGGTGAATATGAAAAAGTTAGATTCACCATTTTCGATAAAGAAGGAAATGTTCTCGCAGATAGCAGTGTGATAGATAACAATAATATGGAGAATCATAGCAATAGAGAAGAAATTATAGAGACCCTATTGGAAGGAAAGGGATTTGCGAAAAGAAAATCCAAAACCTTGGGTATTTCAATGCTCTACATCGCCTGTCTATCAGAAAACAAAAATTATATCTTACGTATTTCTGTCCCTTTTTCTGGGCTACTTGAATATTCTGATATTCTATTTCCTGCCTTACTAGTCAGTATAGGCATTACTTTAATGATTTCTATCTTTCTGGCAAATCAGTTTTCTAGGACAGTTACAAAACCTTTGCAGGAAATCGCAGAAGAATTGAGAAAAATTAAGGAGGAAAAACCAGATTTCCATTTTAAGAATTATCGATATGAAGAAATGAACATTATAGCGGACACCATAATGGAAATGTCCCAAGCAGTTAAGAATTCCTTGAAGCAAATTGAATTCGAGAAAATGGTAAGACAAGAGTTCTTCTCTAATGCATCCCACGAATTAAAGACACCAATCACATCGATACGGGGATATATTGAATTACTGGAAAATGGATTGGCGATTAATGATAATCAAAGAAAGGATTTTTTATCAAGAATTAAAAAAGAAACAAAGAATATGACCAATCTCATCAATGATATTCTCATGATCTCACGATTGGAAACAAAAGAGGCTGAGGTAGTTATTTCTGATGTTCGAATCTGCCCTTTGGTCATGGAGGTTTGCAATTCCTTGGAGCCTTTGGCAAAGCAATGTAATGTAACAGTAGAAGTAAATTGTAAGCCCTTAGTTATGAAGGCAAACGATCAACAGCTAAGAGAGCTATTTTCAAACTTAATTAACAATGCAATTAAATATAATAAAGTTGGAGGAAAGGTTTTCGTAACGGTAAGCACAGAGGCGAATCAAGTTATAATCATTGTTAAGGATACCGGCGTCGGCATACCGGAGGAATCAAAACAGCGAGTATTTGAACGGTTCTATCGTGTGGATAAAGGTCGTAGTAAAAAGATGGGCGGTACAGGCTTAGGACTTTCCATTGTTAAGCACGTAGTGAATTATTATAATGGGTCAATTGAATTAGAAAGTAAACTAAATGAAGGCTCGAAGTTTACGGTAAGACTTCCAAAAGAGATGATTTAAGATTAATTAATTTCAATAAATTCGGTTGTTGATCTTATTATATTTATTAAAATTGTCGATATATATATTAATGTGGTGAATTTTGACTTATTTAAAAGGAGCAACCGATTATGTTTAGGTGGATAAATACTATTTTTTTTGGAATTTGTTTTATTACAGCTTTATTATTAGAGGTTTTTTGTATCTATAAATATGAGGGGGATTTATTTACCTCCATTGGAATTGGTATTGTAGTATTAATTACTGCATATTTGCTATTCGATTCGATACGCAGCAATTGGAAAGATTATTATGCAAAAATCTATTCTGAAATACAGCTACATAATAAGGAAATTGAAGAAAAATTGGATGATGTACTATCCCAATTATTAAGGATTCAAAAGGCAACCTATGTTGCTACTAAAAAAAATTCTCAGCTACTTCAGGAGAAGCTATTCGATTCATCCAAAGATATAAACAATCAAGCCCATGATTATCAGGGTGACATATTATTGATGCTTCAAGAAGAAAGTAATAAATTGCAGCTTCAGCAGGAAGAGTTATTGAATATGATATTCCAATTAGAGAAAAAAATTGTCTCAGGCATGACCGATACTGCAGAGAGCACACAGCCATTATCTGAGACAAAAAAGTCAGAATCAAAGATACCTGATATTACCCCACTTTATGATGATCCGAACAAGAATCTTACTCCGGAGGAGATCTCAACATTATTTGCTACCTATGGAGAAGGCTGATATACTTCTTACTATAGATCTAGGTATTCATCATTATAATACATTCTACGGTTAGCCCGCTTTTTATAATAGGCTCTCCTTCTTTTAAGGCGTGGTCTTTCAACAAAGATATAATATAAACCAATAATTAATACAAATATTCCTGTAATTATTCCTATGATAATTGGATAAAGGCTACCGGTTGATTTTAATACCGGGGTAGTATCATCGGCATGAATTGCAGGTTTTTTTACGTCCAATTCTTTTGTAACTAATACTGGCTTGTCCGATTGGTGGTAAAGGATATTGGCACCACCAACATATTTGCCTTGATAGGTATAGGAAATTGTTCCGATAACATTTTCCCCATCTTTTATTTCAGAGCTTGGAGAAAAGGATACTTCCCTCTTAGCATCTTCAAAGGAGGCTGAATTGGGCAAAATAAGATATCCATTTTCATCCGTTCCAATGGGAGAATCCTCACTTAGTAGGGGGTTAAATCTTGTAAATATAGGGGATTCTTCATTTAAAACCGTAGTTTCTAATTCATTGATCGGATAAATAGAGAAATTATCGAAACCAAAGTCAAATAGCTTCTGTGTATCTGTATATTGGTGGGCGGAAGTATCATCCTTCATAATGACACAGATTAATTCTAAATCACCACGTTTTGCAACAGAAACCAGAGTGAATTTAGCCTTGCTGGTGTACCCTGTTTTTCCTCCTATGCAATCATCGTAGAAGTAGTTCTGCTTTAGAACAAATTTATGATGATTTCTTAGATATCTAGTTTCTTCCTGGGTATTGGTGGGGGGAATCTGGTAGGTTCTAGTTCCAAAGATCTTACGAAAGGTTTCATTCTTCATAGCCTCCCTAGTTATTAAAGCCATATCATAAGGGGTGGTATAATGATTATCATCCGGAAGACCATGGGGATTCGTAAAGTTTGTATTAAGGGCGCCAAGGCTTTTGGCCTTATCATTCATCATTTTTGCAAAATTTTCAACGGTCCCGCCTATATGCTCTGCCACGGCATAGGAAACTTCATTGGCAGATTCTAGGAGTATACCATATAGGCACTGTTGCATGGTCAGTTGTTCACCCACATCGATTCCGATTCGACTACTATCTAAATCTACCTTAAAAACCGCATCCCTAGAAAAAGTAACGATTTCACCCATTGAGGAATTCTCAATGGCTAGAAGGGCAGTCATAATTTTAGTAATACTGGCTGGATAATAGGATTTATTAATGTTTTTCTCATATAAAACTAGGCCTGTAGAAGCTTCCATTACAATGGCAGCTTCAGCAAATACACTCGGACCATTAGGCCAAGTATTTTCTATCGAAGACTCATAGTTAGTTGCTCTTACCGGAATGGGGGACAGGAGCGAGGAACTTAAGATCAATATTAAACTAAAGCAAGCAATCATTCGTCGCTTCATAAAAACCTCCTATTATAGACATGAAAATGTCTACACATCAATTTCCCTAGGGACCATCTGTATTAAATAAGGCATCCCTAGGAAAATATGAAACATTTGTAATATGAATATTGGTAACAGATCTAATTTATAGTATTTACAGTCCATCTTATTTTACTATAAGTGATATTTTATGTAAATATAAAAACCATTGAATTCACCAGACAAAAGAAAACATAAAACCAGTTAAAACCCTATAATATAAGCTTCTTATGTTGAAGAATCCTAAATATTGTGGATTAACGTATAAAATTAGTCCATACCCGTGGATAGGCTTCTGGTTCTGGATGTGTTTCTTTGCTATAATCCTTAATCTGAAGCATCCAAGCCATATTATTGGCTAGATTCTTCAGTGTGGTAATTCCTTCTTGATCTTGAAGAACTTCACCAGGAGAACCGCCATGAATTACATTCCAGTAGTAGGAAGGAGCCACAAGCATCTCGGAAATTAAGAAGTAATGATTGAGTTGGTCAAACACGGCTACTTCTCCGGAACGTCTAGAAACGGCAAGAGCTGCACCAATTTTAAGTCTCATACGCCCATGGCTGGCATAAAATAACCGATCCAGAAAACTTTTCATGGTACCTGAAATACCGGAATAATATACAGGACTACCTAGAAGGATCCCATCCGCAGAAAATATATTATTGATAATACCGCGTAATTTTTCATCATTAAAGATGCACTGTCCGTCTTTACAGCCACCGCAGGCGACACAACCCTTGATGTTCCTATTGCCAATATTTATAATCTCTGTTTCAATCCCTTTCTTTTCTAATTCATCACAAACTAGTTTTAAAGCGATATAAGTATTCCCCTTTTGCTTAGGACTGCCGTTAATTGCTATTACCTTCATATTATAAACCTCCTATATTTATATAATTTTTATTTTTTTTAAAGGGTAAGTAAGCGATTTTATCATAAATAAATATTTTAATAGTATTAAAGCTGATTATACTTTATTTTTGTGATAAATGTATTAAATTTTTATGTTTTTCTAATTTATATTATTATAAGAAGTTGTATCCATTCCATTTAGTCGTATTTGCCTGATAAAATCGGATGATACCTTAATTCAATATTTGAAATGGATTTTCTAAGGATGATTGACGAAAAATAAGTTAACGGATATAATTTATTTCATAAAATTTATTAAGTATATGATAAGCTATTTTGATTATTGCAAATCTAGCAAGAAACTACAAGATATATAAAGTTATGAAAGTACCTAGATTTAAAAATGATAGGAGATAATTATGCGATTAAGAAATATTAGTGGTTCCAGAGAAATTGTGGCTGCCGATGAAAATGTTGTCCATGAGCCAGAGCAATATAAGGGTAAATGGAATACACTCTTTGGCAATAATAATCCTCTCCATGTGGAAATCGGTATGGGAAAGGGTAAATTCATTTTAGAACTGGCAGCACAAAATCCAGAAATAAATTATATCGGTATTGAGAAATATTCAAGTGTATTATTGCGTGCTTTAGAAAAGAAAAAGGAAGTAGACATTCCCAATTTATATTTTATTCGTTTTGATGCAGAATATTTGAATGACATTTTTGGACAAGATGATATTTCTAGAA
>JAAYQP010000122.1 GCA_012519195.1 Clostridiales bacterium
AAAAATGGTATGGATTCTGTCTTGCCAATAACACCAAGTGTCCGAAGCATGGAATTTACCGGTCCATTGGTATTAAAGATTGTTCGCATCGTAAGTAAGGATACAAACTGTGGAATAGCAATCGATAAAACAAAGAGGAATCTCCAGAAACCTTTAAAACGGGTTCCTTCTCGATTGATTACGATTGCCAAGATCATTCCTAAGATATAGCAAGAAAATGTCGCAAAAATTGCCCAAGTAATGGTCCAACCAAGAATAGGCCAGAAGGTATTCGATAACGTGCTACCCTCTGCAAATAAAGCTTTAAAATTCGCTAAGCCTACCCAATCAAATAAATTCCCCGGTGGTTGATGATTTTTATCATAGTTAGTAAATGCAATTAGTATCATGAAGATTAAAGGAATAATCGTAAAACTGATAATTCCTAAAACTGGTGCAAATAACATTGCTTTATGTAAGTTTCTCTGCTTTAAACTATTCAAATCATCTAGAAAGTTTGGTATATTCCTATCCTGTTCCTTCCGTCTCTGTGTATCATAAGCACTCTTTACTGACCCGGTCATACAATAAAGAAAAGCTAAAGTCAAAACCACAGTTAGTATGCCGTACAGCAGGCAAAGCATGGAATTGTCACCAACGATATATTCATAAATTTGCTTCTCTTCATTAAAAACTTCGATTTGTGCTACCGTTCCTAAAGTGATTAGATCTTTTAGCGATGTAAAGCCATAGATTACCATATAGTACAGATAGGCAATCTCCAGTCCTAGATAAAGTAACCCTCGTATCACTTGTTTATGTACAATATTTCCTAACCCAAATACAATTGCAGAAAGTTTGGTAAGCCAATTACCTCTCTTAAATGCGGTTCCAAAGCCAAGTTCAATTGCATCGGAACGATCTATAGTCTTTCGCTTTTTGCTGCCCATATCTCTCTCCTTACTACGCATGTATATTGCGATTTATTAGGTTTTGCGATTAGAACACAAAACATGATGGTTATTAAACTTCTTTCTTTAACCATACCTCTTAAAATAGTAATGATAGAAACGGAATGCCCAATATAAGCATGAACATTCCGTTTCATCAAAACTTAAGCCTAACGAATCGATTATTCTACAACCAAGGTAGCAACAAATGCATCCATCTTTTCTTGTGCATTATTTTTATTAAAATCACCGCTTCTGATTTCTGTAGCAATTGCGCCAACATTGGACCAATATCTAGAACCAAACTCAGCGGATATCGGTTGCATTACAGAAGCAATACTTGCCTCGTTTACGATAACCGTTGCCACAGGGTCAGCCTTAACTTCTGGAGCTTCAGCAGCCTTTAAGTTGGTAGGAACCTGTGCTGTTTCAATAAAGCGTTTTAACTGCATCTCTTCTCCACCTAAGTAGGTTGCAAATTCAACAGCCACTTGTGGGAATGCCGCTTGTGGATTAACACCGATTGCCTTGGATCCATAGAAGCCCTTTAACTGATAATCATTTCCGTCTGGATTGAAAGTAGGAAGTACAGCAAGGCCTAAGTCATCGCCAAGTGCATCCTTGTATAACTGATAGTTCCAAGAACCATCCCACCAAGCACCAATTCTATGATCCGCTGCAAGTTCTGATAAGGATACATCATCAGCATAAGCAGTCTTTGGATTATTAATTAGATCAATGATATAATTGGTTACAGCGATACCTGTTGGATTATTCCAATTACAACCTGCTGCAAAATCCAATGCATTCTCGCCATAGATTGTTAACCCCGCTCCATAATACCAAGCACCAAGTTTCCATCCACCAGCAGAGTCAAAACAGAAATTATACACATTATCTGCGGTAGGTTTCGCCATAATGCCTTCCATGGTCTTAACATCTTCTTCAGAAAGAATTGTTTTATCATAATACATGAAGAATGTATTATGGGTAAATGGAATTGCATAGATAGAACCATCCGCTGCAGTTACAGTATCAATTACCGTATCCGCCATTGTGGTTTTCACTAATTCCTCTGCTTTTCCACCAAGTTTAGCAATAGCACCTGCATTTACCAATTCATTTAATTGGTCATTTGCAAAGAAGAATACATCGCCTGCTGCAGAAACGTCTTTCAAGATTTCATCTTTCGCAACGTCTTCACCAATTGCCTCAATTGTAAAGGTAATATCCCATTCAGGATGTAATTCCTGGAAGGATTTTGCCATGGAATCCATGGTACCAGTTTGAATTTGGTTCTCAGGAGCCCATACTTTTAATGTAACCGGTTCAGCTTTCACTTCATCCGAAGTTTCCGTTTCTTTGGTTTCTTCCTTCTTCTCGTCTTTGGTTTCATTCTGTGTTTGGTTGCTTGTGTCCGCAGGAGTTTCTTTTTTACCACATGCTGCGAAACTTCCGATTACCATTACGGAAACCATGAGAAGAGCCATAAGTTTTGTAATCTTCTTCATACCTCTCTACCTCTTTCTTTTTTATTATACAAGTGAATCGAATACTAATCCACTTGTTTTAACAAGATATGGAAACGCATCCCAACATGATATCATGACAATATGAAAAGTTAGGCTTCCTTCCCCATCCTGTTAGTAACAAAGTTTGAGTTTAGCAATGCCATACTTCATCGGCATAATTCTGAATTGTTCTATCACTGGAGAAAACACCAGCATTGGCAGTATTGATAAAGCATTTTCTTCGGAACTCATACTGATCGTAATAATCCCTGTTTGCTCGAAGTTTTGTTTCACAGTATGGTAGAAAGTCTAGCAATAGATAATAATGATCCGGTTTATGCCAACTAGCACCTTCTAAGATTGACTTATACAATTCTTCAAACATACCAGTGCCATCATCATCGAATGTGCCATCTACCAAGGTATCAAGCACTTTCTTAATTCTAGGATTTTGCTCATAAAGCTGTTTCGGATCATAGCTATCGCGTATCTTTTCAATATCTTCTACTCTTGCTCCGAAGATATAGTTATTTTCTTCCCCTGCTTGCTCCACGATTTCAACGTTTGCTCCATCGTAGGTACCTAAGGTTACTGCCCCATTTAACATAAACTTCATGTTACCTGTACCGGAAGCCTCCGTACCTGCTGTTGATATCTGCTCTGAGATATCTGCTGCCGGTGTCAGCTTCTCCGCATAGGATACATTATAGTTAGATACAAAGATCACCTGTAGTTTATCCTTAACCTCTGGATCCTCATTGATCATCTTGGCAATCTCGTTAATAAATTTGATAATTCCCTTAGCCCTAAAGTAGCCTGGTGCCGCCTTTGCTCCAAAGATAAATGCAGTAGGATGAAACTCTTTGATCCTTCCATCTTTTAATCCAAAGTAGATATCCAAAATGGAAAATGCATTTAATAATTGACGCTTATATTCATGGAGCCTTTTAATTTGAATATCAAAGATAAAATCAGGATTAACCGTAATACCCTCTTGCTTTTTGATGTACTCAGCCAGCTGTCTCTTCTTAATGCGTTTAATCTCCCCAAATTGTTTAATCACATTTTTATCATCTACGTATTTCATTAGATTTTTCAAATGATCCAGCTGGGTAATCCAAGAGTTACCGATTTTATCTGTGATAAATCCTGCTAGTTCCATATTGGCTAAAGCTAGCCATCTTCTCTGGGTAATCCCATTGGTCTTATTATTAAAACGGTCTGGATACAGTTCATACCATTCCTTTAGGGCATCATTTTTCAGAATTTCTGTATGGATCTTAGCAACTCCATTGGTAGAATGGGTAGCAAAGATTGCAAGTCTTGCCATATGAATCGTATCATCATCAATGATCAGATAATCCTTCTGTTCTTCCTCGGTTTCTTTTCCAAAAGCTTTCAATTCTTTTATCAAGGCTTTGTTAAGCATCTCTATGTATTCATATACTTGTGGAATCACTTCTTGGAATAGCTTAACATTCCACTTCTCCAATGCTTCCGACATAACTGTATGGTTGGTATAAGCAAAGGTTTCTTTCGCGATGCGAAGTGCCTTCGCAAAGGAAATTTTCTCTTCCTCCATAAGCACTCGGATAAGCTCAGGAATTGCTACCACCGGATGGGTATCGTTTAATTGAATTGCATATTCTTTCGAAAAATGATTAAAATCATTACCGTAAGTCTTCTTATAGTTTCTAATAATATCCTGTAAGGATGCAGCAGCAAAGAAATATTCCTGCTTTAACCGCAGTTTTTTACCTTCATCTGTACTATCATTCGGATACAGTAAGCTAGAAATTGCTTCTGCTTCATTGCGGTTTTTCACTGCATCCTGATATTTTTGCTCATTGAATAGTTCAAAGTGAAAGCTTTCTACTGGTTCCGCCTGCCAGAGCCGTAAGGTATTGATGGTCTTTCCGCCATAACCAATGACCGGGGTATCATAAGGAACTGCATATACCGCTTGATCCTTGAACTGTATTAGAACCTTCTCCTCTTCCTTACGAACTGACCAAGGATCTCCATATTGTTGCCAATCATCAGGCATTTCCTTTTGGAAACCATTTTCAAAATACTGTTTAAACAAACCATATTTATATCGAATTCCATAACCATTCAAGGTAATTCCAATGGTGGCTCCAGAATCTAAAAAGCATGCTGCAAGTCTTCCCAATCCACCATTACCTAAGGCTGCATCTTCAATATCCTCAAATATGCGAAGATCAATATTATTCTCACTCATCAGCTCAGCGAACTGGTTTAGTAATCCCATATTATACAGATTGTTGTATACCAATCTACCGATTAAAAATTCAGCAGAAAGATAGCAAACTTTTTTCCTAGGCGCATTTAGTCCCCAATCTTTTCCAAGGGTCCTCATTGCCGCCTTGGAAACTGCATGGTACAACTCTTTTGTACTTGCTTCCTTAATCGTAGTACCATATTCCAAATCAAGAATGAGGCCTACATTACTCTTAAAGTTGTTTTCCATAACTTCCTCCTATTTCTAATTACCGTCGACGCCTATAACTAACACCACTACTCTTTGGGAGCTCTTGCATAAAGGTATGCAAGTTCCTTTAACCTATCTATATTCAACTCCCCATACTGACTATTCTTCATCCGCCATTTCCAGTTTCCACCGATGGTAGAAGGAAAATTCATTCTTGCTCGGTTATCAAGTTCTAGAAAATCTTGCATCTGAACAATGACAACATCGGCAATACTGGAATACAAAGTTCTAATTATAGCATACGGTAATTCTTCTTTGGTCTTTACATTAAAATACCGGTAGGCAAATGCTAATGTCTTATCTAATTTGTCTTGTAGAAATCCTACTAGGGTCTCATTATCATGGGTTCCGGTATAGGCAACCAAATTGGTATGCTTATAATTATGGGGCAGGTACTCGTGATCTGCAGGACCTTCAAGACCGAATTCAAGTACTTTCATTCCTGGATAACCGGTTATTTTCATAAGTCGTCTTACTTTTGCTGTAACAGCTCCCAAATCTTCTGCTATAATCTTTGCATTACCTATGGATTCATTAATTGCATCCGTTAACTTTTTCCCAGGCCCCTCTTTCCACTCACCAATTTTGGCTGTAGGGCATGTTACTGGTATTGAATAATAGTTTACAATTCCAATAAAGTGATCAATTCGGATTACATCATAAAGTGCAGCAGATGCTTTCATCCGTTCTCTCCACCAGGTAAAATCATCCTGTTCCATGACATCCCATCGATACAGAGGATTTCCCCATCTCTGTCCATTTTCGGAGAATAAATCTGGTGGAACTCCCGCTACATTGATTGGTTTCTTTCTTTCATCCATCTCAAACAGCTCACTATGTACCCATACATCACTACTATCTTCTGCCACATAGAGCGGAATGTCACCAATGATTTTGATCCCTTTTCCATTCACATAAGCCCGAAAAGCATCCCATTGTTGTCTAAACTTAAATTGAACAAACTTCCAATATTCAATTTCCTCAGCCAATTTGCTTGTATAGGCATCCACCGCTTCTTGTGTACGGAAGCGAATGTCCTCGTCCCATAATTGCCACTCATGGCTATCAAAATGATTCTTAACCGCCATATATAAGGCATAGTCATCTAACCAATAAGCATTTGCTTTACAAAATTCCTGAAACTCTTTGGTTTTCCTATGATGGCTTCGTTCGAATGCCTTCTTAAGAACTTCAAAACGGTATTGATAAATTCGATCATAGGCAATCTCATCTTCGGAAACCTGCCAAGAATAACGTGTAATCTCTTCTTTCTCAAGCAATCCCTCTGTGACCAAAATGTCTAGGTCAATAAAATAAGGATTACCAGCAAATGCTGAGAAGGATTGGTATGGACTATCCCCAAAGCTGGTTGGTCCTACCGGTAACACCTGCCAATAGATGCATCCTATGCTTTGAAGAAAATCAGCAAAACGGTAACTTTCTTTACCCAAGGTGCCAATCCCATATGGAGAAGGCAATGCACTAATTGGCAT
Source organism: Clostridiales bacterium (assembly GCA_012519195.1). GTDB lineage: Bacteria > Bacillota > Clostridia > Lachnospirales > Lachnospiraceae > Mobilitalea. The sequence continues at coordinate 6,446 of JAAYQP010000122.1, forward strand.
CAGAACTCCGGCTCCTCTATCTAATTGCTGCATCTGTTTCATTGGTATTGTCATAGTATTAATCTCTCTTTCATCGCAGAAATATGTGCCTACAGCTAATTCTGCATAACAATTTTCTATTCATTATATACTTTTATTAGCTTATTTCATTCTGTAATAAAATATTTTCGCAAATTTTCGAAACTCTACTGTAAGAATACCATTGAACTAACCTTTTGTCAATAGAATAAATATAAAAAATTGTTAAAATTAAATAATTATTTATACTTTATCTCCGAATATTTATTCATATTGATTGGTAAACCATTGAAATATACCATTAAAAGGCAACTATATCGGCAAGATTGGACGCTAGGAATTTTTACATTTCCTTTATTCACTTGACATAATAGACAAAAAAATACATTATTCTCTATTTATAAACTGTAAAAATAAGCAAATTTCAGCGTACATATTGAAAATAGATTCACTTCGGTTTATACTTGAAATGGCTTTAAAACCGAAAGATAGCGAATGGAGGAAAAATCCATGGCAACGATTAAAGATATAGCAAATAAATTAGGAATTGCCGTAAGTACTGTTTCAAAGGGGCTTAACGGTGCTAGTGATATTAGTGATGAGATGCGTCAGCTAGTATTGGATACTGCTGTCGAGATGGGATATGCATCGAAGAAAATGCGAACTTCTAAGACCCGTAAGGTTTGTATATTTATTGAAAATATGGATTACGAGAATGTAGAACAATTCGGATATGAGATTATCGTTGGATTTAAATTATCTGCGGCTAGAAGACATTGGGATGTGTCAGTAGTCCCAACAAACCTAAATATGCAAACGCAAGAAAAGTATGACACCTATATGCTGAAGAATGGTTATAGCGGCGCATTTCTTCTAGGTTTTGAATTGCATGATGATTGGGTAAAACAGCTCGGTAAAACAACAGTCCCCACCGTACTGCTTGATAACTATATCGAACGAAACACTCATGTGGGCTATGTTGGAACTGACAGTGAGGAAGGTATTGATCTTGCAGTAGATCATCTAGTAAGTCTTGGACACACCAAAATCGCCTTACTAAATGGTTCAAAGAACTCTATGGTTTCCGCACAGCGTCACCAGGCATTTGTTAATAGTATGAGAAAACATGGGTTAGAACCAGAGGAAAAACTCATGGCCTATGGTTACTATGTACCAGATTGTGCAAAAGATCACGTACCTGGCTTCTTAGAAAATGGTGCTACAGCCATTATGTGTGCCAGCGATTTAATTGCAAGCGGTGCAATTACAGAAGTGGTTAAGCATGGCTTAAAGGTTCCAGATGATGTTAGTGTGGTTGGCTTTGACGATTTACCAATCGCTTCCCAATTCTCGCCTTCCATTACCACCATACGTCAAGATCGAATTGATTTGGGAAAAAGCGCTTTCCTTTTACTAGATGGATTAATACATGATGTGACTACTAGTAAACTTCTACTTCGAGCGAAATTCATCCAGAGAGATTCCACTGGACCAGTGAAAAATAGAGATTAATTATAGAATTGAAATGCTTATTATTTCATTTGTCATGAAGTATAAAAAGCAGCTGTATTAACAAATTTAATAC
>JAAYQP010000123.1 GCA_012519195.1 Clostridiales bacterium
ACGCTTTAGTGCCGGTGAGATTAACACCTCAGAGGATATTGCCAAATGGAACCGGGGCGAGATGCAGTTAGCCCTTTGCCACCCGGCATCAGCAGGACATGGTCTTAATCTGCAGGAAGGCGGCTCCACTATCATCTGGTTTGGCCTTAGCTGGAGCCTGGAACTTTACCAGCAGGCTAACGCCAGGCTGTGGCGGCAGGGTCAAAAACAAACGGTAGTCATCCATCACATTTTGACCAAAGGTACTATCGATCACAGAGTAATGACGGCTCTTGATAATAAAGATACCGGCCAAAATGCCTTGATTGAGGCAGTGAGGGCCAGGCTTAAAACCAATCAAAAAGAAGGGGAGGAAATATAGCATGGGAGTGAATTTATATAACCAAGAAAGAAACCTGGATCCAGCGGCCCATGAGGCCTTAACCAAAATTGAAAAACCCAAGAAAAGAATTGTGTATATCTGTAGTCCCTTTGCTGGGGATGTAGATGGGAATACCATAAGAGCCAGAAGGTTTGGACGGTTTGCGGCAAGTGAAAATGCCATCCCGATTATCCCACATCTTATGTATCCACAGTTTTTAGAAGAAGATGATCCGGAGGAAAGAAAGCTGGGAATGCAAATGGGACTGGAGCTCTTACGCAAATGCCAGGAACTATGGGCCTTTGGTAATCAGCTTTCAACCGGAATGGCTGTGGAAGTGAAGAAAGCAAAACAGTGGAAAATCCCCATTCGGTATTTTACCACGGATTGTCGGGAGACTGGGGAGTTTCAGTTGAGGAACGAGAAAGAATGCTTTGCTTATAGAAAAGGTAGATGTAAAATCCTTGCGATAGAAAAGTGCCAGGGAGCAAGTTGCAGTTTTTTAAAGACGGAAGCAGAGGCGGCTGAGGGACGGAAGAAAGCATTAAATAGAATCCTTTCCCTGGATAAGGAAACTCAAGAGTGGATTATTAATAAATACTACAAGGGTAATATGAGCCTTTTAGAGGAGGGAAGCGAATGATTGCATTAAACTATATCAACAAAAGTTCAGCAGCAATTGCTGCCATGAAAGATTATGAAAATATGAAGCTGATTATTGAAAATACATCAAAAGAGGTTAAGGATGCTTATGATGATATGTTTTCTATTAACAGCGCAAAGCTGGACGGACTACCAAAAGCCTATGACCCTAAAGCTGGAGAACTAAAAATAGCAGGATGTCTGGACAGGATTGATTTAATGCAGGAAAGGTATCGCCAAGCTATGGAATACATGGCTTGGTTTGAACCGGCATGGAATTCACTGACCTGTGAAGAAAGGCGTATCCTGGAAGAATTCTATATGCAAAATTCCCAACGTTCCGGAGCCACAGCTCGCCTAAGCTATGACCTGTGTTACAGTGAAACCCATGTGGAAAGGCTAAGGGGTAAAAGTCTTAGAAGACTGACCAAGTTGCTCTATGGGTAGCTTTTCGTGCAGGATGTTGATATATTCGTGCAATATGCATAAGATATATTAACTCTTTCCCGCACTGGGACACACAGTGATCTTTTTGGATAGAATAAACCTAATAGCGAAGCAGGAAGCCAAAGATGATGGTTTGTTGAGGGCTTATTGGGGATTTGACATGTTATAATGGTAGTGTGAAAAATTGCATAAACGATAAAACCTTCGGGGAACAGCTCCGGGGGTTTTTTTATGCCTAAATTTAGGAGGTGCTTTATGATTAAATGTATATCATGTAAATTTGCAACAATAGATGAAAGCGCATCGAATTCAAAATGGGATGCCTATGAGTGTAGTAATCCTAAAAGTGAATACCATAGAGCTTTACTTAATGTAACACCGAATGGAGAAATGCTTAAAAGAATATCATGGTCAGGCTGCCCTTATGGTGAAAGGAAAGAGAAATAAATTGCAGCTGCCAAAGATGATGGTTTGTTGAGGGTCTATTGGAGATTTGATATGATACAATGGTATTGTGAAAAATTGTATAACGATGAAACCTTCGGGGAACGGCTCCGGAGGTTTTTTTATTACCGCAGGTGAGTAGAAGGTGAATTGAATGAAGGCTCCTATGACAAAGAAAAATTTATCAAGATATTATGAAATGAAACAAGAATATAAAAAGCAAGAAAAAACCCTTGAAGAAATACAGGATTTTTTATCTCAGTGCCAAGAATGCAAAAGTCATAATTGTGAGCAAAGGCGGGGACTGGAATTATATCATAAGGGGTTGGAGAAGCTGGTGGAGCTTACCGCAGTTGTATGCGACTATGAGAAAAAGCATCTTCAAAGCCAGATTGATAAAGTACCGGACTGCCGGATGAACCGGATCCTGGCATCACGATATATCGGCGGGTTGTCCTGGAATCAGGTAGCTGCTTCCGTGCATGAGGGGCTGACCGGAAATCAGGTAAGAAAGCTCCATAATTATTATCTTAGTGATTTGTGCTAACGAAAAAATTTGATGAATAAAATATGTTATATAAGTGTAACATATATATTGATTTAAAGCATAAACTGTTATAAGATTATAGCAGGAGGGATTTGCATGAGTTATGCTATCGGGAGCAGAATCAAAGAAATGCGTACAAATCATAGAATAAGCCAGGAGCAAATGGCCGAAGTTTTGAATACAACCAGGCAAAGATATTCACGTCTAGAAAATGGCCAGGTGGATATATCTTTTGTGCTTATAAAGAAAATCGCTGATTACCTGGGTGTATCTATAGCCGAAATTACAAGCGCAGAGCAAGAAGATAAAGAACTAGTTACTTTTTTCAGAGAGAAGAACACTGGTGAAGATATCGTGAATTCGGTTGCTAAAATAGAGGAAATTCTAAGGGTATTTCACGCCCATGAAAAGATGTATTATCAGATGAAGGCACGTGATGTATATGTGGATTGATAAAACAGAAATCGAACAGAGATCATTACAGGTTAGACAAGAACATAGTATTCAGACTTATGGTGTAAAAGATATTTTTAGTCTAATAGCTCAAAGGGGGATACATTTAATTCGATATCCCTTTGGTAAAGATAAGCTGTTAGGCTTTTCTACTTTTTTTGAGGGGAAGAAAATTATTATATCTAACTCCTCGGAAATCTTGTCCCGGGAGATATTTACCATTGCGCATGAACTGGGGCATGTGATTTATGACTTTGAAAATGAGTATAACGATGTAAAGATTGACTTTGAGATCACCGAAAATTCGAAAGATATATCAGAAGAAAGAGCATTTCATTTCGCTAATTGTTTCTTAATGCCGGAAGAAGAAATAAGAAAATACATTAAATACGAACTTAAGAAAAAACATCAAGAAATTGGTGCTTTTGATATTGTTCGTATGCAATTAGAGTTTCAAGTCAGCTATGCTGCGATGGTTGTAAGATTATATGAAATCGGGATTATTCATTCTAGCCATAAAAGCATGCTGTTCGACCAGAGAAATGCAGCGACGTCTGCTGCCCTATTCAAAAAATTAGATGCGGATGAAAGATTATTAAAACCAGCTAACATAATTGAAGTTCCGCCAAAATATTTAGAGTATGTAACCAGCAATTATGAAAAAGATTATATCCCTTATGCAAGCTTAGAGAAAGCCCTTGCTCTTATTGGAATGGATGCAGAAGTATTTAAGAAAGAAAAACAAGTTCAAGATGAATTCGATATTGAAGACATTTTTGAGGAATTTAACTTATGAAGGCATCTTTAGATACTGATATTACAATCCATCTATATTCGAGCGGCAAACAGGGATTAATGTTTACTTTTTTTGATAAGCTGTACATGCATATATATTTATATGAAATGGAACTAAAGCGTAAATCACCATTGGTATATGAGAGGCTTGCATCTGATGTACATGAGGGTCGGATTGAAATCGTGACAAATAGAGATTTGATTGATATGGGTATTGAAGGTTTGTTTAAAGGATACAAGAGAGATTATGAATATCTTTTTGATAGTGGTGAGTTGCATGCAGTATCTTTGGCTAAAGCAATGGGTTTAGTTGCTTTGATTTCAGATGATACAAAAGAATTTGGCCCTCATGAAACACTGGTTAGGGAGTTAATTGAAGATGTTATCCCATTTGCTTTTTATGAACTTTTATTTCTTAGATATTTATCTTCAGATATTTCATTAGAAGAAATGCACCGAGAGTTTGAAGAAGTTACTTCACAAAGCATGAAACAATATCCGATGAATTTCAGGAGTAGAATGCTTATGATGGTCCGGCGGTTTAGCCAAAAGCATGGTACCAAAAGAGACTATAATTGGGTTTGTGAGTTTTGCAGCCAACAAGAAACTGACTATAAAGTTAAGATGCGCGGGTTAAAAGAATATCTATCAAAGATATAATACAAATGAGTATGCTTTTTCGAGTAAGGATCAGCTAATAATTGGTTGGTCATTTTTTAATGCAATTTACAGGTGGTGATACGCATGCCCTGGAAACCAAAAACCATCTGCAGCTATCCGGGGTGTCAGACCCTAACCCGTGCTAGATACTGCGATGAACATAAAAAGCAGGTAACAAAAGAACAAAACCTTAAAAGCTCCAGGCTTTACACTTACCAATGGCGTAAGACGAGTAAA
>JAAYQP010000124.1 GCA_012519195.1 Clostridiales bacterium
CAGTACAGTTATTGGTACTACCGAATAGATAGATTCCTTTTACAGAAAAAGCATCCATATCCATTTGATTAGCAATTTGCTCTGCCATATAATGACGCCATTTCCAACCATCCTCATCCGAAGTATCGCCTTCCGGTATTTCATGATAATTAAGAGATTCATTAACTTTCGTGCTAGAAGGATGTTCTAGATAAGCGATCGCTTTCTGAAGGTCTCCGTTCATTAACACAACAAGTTCTTTATTATAGAAAGTCTCCTCAATTTTGATAATCTTTACGATATCTTGCAGATAGGCATAGGCAGGCAGGATATCTGCTAATGAATTTTTGGAGCCTTGAAAAAATGCTTGGTTAAATAGAACATCAGGATCCTCAGGGTAGAGAGGAAGATATTTGATATTTTCTTCTACGAGATCCTGGAAAAAATGGGTTCCAAAGGAAAGTTCCGGTTCATATTTCGATTGCTTTTGTGAGATTTCGATTAGCATGGCTGTATTGTTAATATCGGAATAAGCAACCGGTACGCCTAATTTAATATCTCCACGACTTCCCCAACGACCAGGACCCATTAATAGGAAGCTGCGACGGGGCAAGATGCGGTTTAGCTCACTGATTACATTGCGAATATTCAAGAAATCTTCATGGATCGATATTTTGGAATATTCCGTAGGGTCAACATAAACAATGGTCTTTATATTAGTAACTTTTCCGTTGGAAATATACTTGTTGGCAGTAAATACGGTGCTTTGGGCAGGAATGTTCGTTGGGATTGCAACTGGTGAATTATCATGATTCCTGCTTTGCGGACGGCATTGTAGCAGATAAAAATGCTTTCCATCACTGGCAAACTCAATATCTACTGGATAACCTAATTCCCTTTGCAATAGGGTAAGAATTGATCTGATCTGTTTAATAAAAGAAGTGTTTTTAATTAAACCATCAAAAGTGACCAATATCGTATCGGTTTTAAAATTTGTAGTCCATGGATTCAAATCCATTATAATATCATTTTTTAAAATTGAGGCGATCAGATTGCTATTTGGGATTTGATCTCCATATTCTTTCATTAACTCTGCGATTGGCAGGGTAAGGAATTGGTTGTTATGCAGATCAATGACATCAATATACTGGGGTGAATATTTTAAGAGTTCATAGGGGGACTGGTTGACACGCAGATTTGGCTGTCCCGGAGATAATAGAAGGGGGTAGTCCTCCCCAACACGATCTACTGCTCTTGTACCCAGACCCATTACCATACGAAGTAGGCCTTCTTCTCTTTTAATACGGGGTGACCAGCGCAACTCATTATTGCTAAAGGCAACACCGGCAAAGAGGGGAAAATAGTATGGACCAACCTTACATCCAACGACTTCTTGTATCATAATTCCCATCTGCTCATTGCAATCAAGGAGATTACGTTCTTTGCGATATTGAATGGAATCTGCACTGAAAATCGAAGCATAAACCTCGAGGATTCCTTCAACTAATTGTTTCAACCGCTCTGACTTACTACCAGTATTGGTTATAAATAGACTCTTATACTTGCCTGAAAATGAAGTATCGATCTGATCTTCTAGTAGACTGGAAGAGCGGATAATCAGCGGACGGTCTTGGCAGTTATCCAAAATATGATTTAATTCATTCAAGATATATGGTGATAAGCGGGCATTCTTTAATCGATGAATGATTCGGGGATAGCTGGTTCGAATATCCGCTAGATCGAGGTATTTATGTTCATTTAACTCATCCATTCCATTATCTTCAAGAAGAGATTCAAACTCATCAGAAGAAATGTACCAAGTTTTAGGAACAAGGATGTTCTTAAATTCTGGAAATTCATTTTTATGTGCTTCTATAATCTGGTTTGCTAGAAAAAAACCGGATCCCTTTCCACCAATTCGGCCAATACTTCTTGGTGAACAAAGAAAAGTATCAAGCAGTTCTATGAAAGATTCAACACGAATATGATTATGGATTTTAGCAATTGATTTTGGATGATCTGTGATAAATCGTCTTGTTAATTCAACTTTGAGCCATCTTTTTGTAGCTTCACTGGACATTTCTCGATTCTCAACGGCTTTTAAATAAGCAGATAGAGCTTGCGAAATCTTTCTCACATCGGAATCTCTTTTATCAACAATTTTAATTAGTTCATAGGTTTTTCCCTGATAAATCCATAAGTTGATATAATCATATATATTTGCATCATCCAGATTTTTGGTTGAATTTTTAAAAATTATATTGCTAAGATGGATCACATCTACTTCAGGAAGGGTTTCCATGGGGAAATTTACCTCCCCATAGATCTCATATTTTTCCCATCCCATCTCATGAAAAATATTTTCTACTAAATTAGGGTTTATTCCGGCTAGAAGAGCAAGCATCTTTTCGCAAACATATAGAAGGATTTCATGATCTGTTTTTTGTAGTAGATCTAGGATGGTTTCCCAACGATATCGATAATTTGATTTTACTTGAGTATCTCTTATCCCAATGGTTTCTGATATTCTTTTGGCTATTGTATTTAACAGGCGTATCTCCTGATCAAGGAAAACAAGATCATCTTCTGGAAAAGTATGCTTTGGATACATAACTTTAATGTAGCCACGGGATACGCCGTTAACAATAATCGCAGAACCTAGTTCGTCTGCATTGTCTGGCAAGGTCCTTTGGTTATAGATCTGCCCATCCAGTTCGATACTTACCGTACAGTGATAGGTGTTACGAAAGCCAGTAGGAATGATGGAGGTGATTTTTTGTAAACTATCTGACAGAGAAACTTCTGATAAGGCTTCTTCAATCAAATATAGGCATTCTAATTCTTTAGCACGCTCTACCAAATCGACCGTAGATATATTCTTATATTCTTTCATTCTACTTTGCCTGCCCTTTCTAACCTCATTCATTAACATAAGTCGGAAAGACTCGTTCTAAATATTATATCCAACCCCGTAACTTCACAGCCTCAGCTACACGATGAATTGCAATTACATAGGCTGCATCTCTCATGTAGAGATTTTTTTCTTTTGACAGATTATGAACAGCATGGAAAGCACTGGTCATCTTTTGATCGAGCTTCTCTAGTACCTCTTCCTTGGACCAGAAATAGTTCATATTACATTGTACTTGTTCAAAGTAGCTGCAGGTAACGCCACCGGCATTACATAGGAAATCAGGAATCAGATAGATGTTTTTCTCCTTGATGATTTCATCACTATCCGGTGTGGTAGGTCCATTAGCGCCCTCACAGATCACCTTTACCTTATCGCTGATCTTAGCAAGGGTTTCCGGAGTAATTTGATTTTCCAGCGCACAAGGAAGAATAATGTCAACATCCTGTGCAATCCATTCATTACCATCGAGTAGTTCATAGCCTAAATCTATGGCTTTCTGCTTATTAATTGTACCGAAGGCATCCTTTATCGATGCTAATTGATTTACATCGATACCATTTTTATTACGATAAGTGTAGGAGGCTTTATCGTTATTATCCCAGCAGGAAATTGCAATAATCTTGCCTCCCAACTTTGTGTACAGACGAGCAGCATGCTCAGCCACATTTCCAAATCCCTGAATACTAGCAGTAGTGGAAGCAATATCGATTGATAAGGCTTTTAGAGCTTCCCTTAGGGTATAGATTACTCCGTATCCGGTTGCTTCTTTTCGCCCTAGGGAACCGCCCATACCGACTGGTTTACCAGTAATAGTACCAGGATAGTGGCCACCATGGATTGTTTCATATTCATCCATCATCCAGAGCATATGTTGACCGTTGGTCATAACATCGGGAGCTGGCACGTCAATGACAGGTCCCATTACCTTTGCCAATTGTCTGACATATCCTCGGCATAGTCTTTCCTGTTCTCCTAAGGACATATTATGGGGATCGCAGATGATTCCACCTTTTGCTCCGCCCAAGGGGATATCTACAACTGCGCATTTCCATGTCATCCACATAGACAATGCACGGATGGTATCAACCGTTTCTTGGGGATGGAAGCGAATTCCACCTTTTGCAGGTCCTCTGGCATCATTATGTTGAATTCGATACCCATTGAATACTTTCGTTGTTCCATCATCCATTTTCACCGGAATGGTGACATGGAATTCGCGGCTTGGCTGCCTGAGCAATTCTCTAGTTGCTTGATCCAAACCGATTTTATCAGCTACTTGATCAAACTGTGTTTGAGCTGTAACATATGGATTATAAGTTTTCTGTTCCATAATGATCCTTCCTTTATTTTATCTTATTTTCACTTTCATACAGTAAAGCATTGAAAGATGTTCTTATTATACTAAATTATAGAAAAATGTCAATAAATCCATAAAATAGAATGCTTTTTACGATTAATGATAATTTCGCTGCATATCCTGAGTAGGGGTATTCCCGGTTTTCTCCTTATAAACCCGTAAAAAATAATTATAGGAATTGAAACCTACTTTTTCAGCAATTTCTTTTAAATCCATATTCCCATCTTTCAGTAATTGCCTTGCAATCTCGATACGGTAGGAAACTAGATATTCCGTAAAGGAACTGCCGGTTTCTTTTTTGAATATTCTTGACAAGTGGGATGGCGATAGATGTATATAATCGGATGCCGTATTTAGATTGATGTCTTTATTATAATTCTTTCGTATATATTGCAAGGCATTTTGCACATGGTGTGAAAATTGATCCGTTGAAGTGGTTACAATATTGGTAACCAGCTCATAGAAATACTCTTTGATCAGTTCCATAAGCTTACTACCGGACAGCTCGGTTAATGTCCCTGCAGGAGGTGTGGATTGTCGGATTGTATAATTTTCTTGCCTTTGCTGCCGTTCAAATCGTTCCCCGATTTGTAAAATCTGATACATGATTGGTTGTGGTATTTTTTTTTGATCTGTTTCGTATCTTCGGAATAAGTCTGTCAGTATCGTATCGATTTGTGCCAAATTCCCAGTAAGTAATGCATTTACCAATTCCTTTTCCTGTGCGATTGAGATACTATTATTATTTACAGGAAGGGATTCTTCGGGGGGATTGTTGGTAAAAGGTTTTTTCTCTAGTAGAGCTATAACCTTTTTATGTTGGGCAGGGATGGAAGCAAAATCAGTAATAATATCGCTGATCTGATAGATTGCCTTTAGGGAAAGTACCTTATAAATATTATTGAGCAGAGTATGCATATAGGAAGATACATAATCTTGTATTATTTTACTGCTGCATTGTGCTGGAAAATGGAATAGGATTGCAAATTGACCATGATCCATATGGCATAGGATTCCATTTCCTAAGGCACTAAAAACATTGGTAGAGATCGTTAGGATCGCGTCAATAAGCTTGGGCTTTTGGAGGGAGGGTGAAAAATGGGTTAGTACAATAAAGTTATTAATTTGCATAGCAACTAGAACATAAGAAAGGCTAGTACCTGACTGATTTAAATACAAATGCTGCCAGACCTCATTCGCATTGAAGTGACCGGTCAAAAAGCTCTTCAGATAATGTTGCTTTGCAATGGTTGTAAGCTGTGATAATTCGGAACTACGAACCCCATCCTTCTCTAATTGTTTTTTCATCTCCAAAAGTTTTTGTAATAAAATATTGGAATTAATCTGATGTTTTAGCAGATAATCATATGCCCCATGTTTTAAGGTATCACGGACGAAAGTAAAATTGTCATAACTACTTAAGATCAGTATTTGTAAGGGGTAGGGGTAATCTACCAGTGCAGCGGTAACCTCCACTCCATTCTTGTCCGGCATATCAATATCCAATATTAAGATATCGGGATGTAGTTCATTCACCTGTCGAAGACAATCCGTACCGCTAATAGCTTTTCCAATTAGCTCAAAGTTATAATCATTCCAAGGAATCATGGATGTGATTCGGTTTAAGGCTAGGATATCATCATCTGCTAATAATATTTTAATCATATCTTTTCCCATTCTCCTTTGATCTATTAATAAAATTTGATAAGTCTATTGGTGTAGAAAATAGGATGTATATTACATTACAACATCGGTTGCATTGCCAAATTATATGTCATCTAGCTTGTGGTAGGGAAAATCAGGGTATTCAATATGTATCGTGGTACCTATATTCGGATAACTATTAATCTGAAAAATGGATTGATCACTATATTGTAATCGAAGCCGTTCCATTACATTGCGAATACCGATACTCAGAAAAGAGTTTTTTGGATGGGCATCGCTTTGATAGATATTCTCAATGATTTCCTCTGACATTCCAATACCATTATCGATTACATCAATTGCTATACGATCCTTATGTTTGATAACCCGTATCGTAAGTAGATAGGAATTATCTGCTTTGGCTTGAGAAAATCCATGAATAATAGCATTTTCTGCTAAGGGTTGTAAGAGAAGTTTTGGGATCATGGAGTTCATAGCATCCGGGTCAATTTGGAAATCTGTTTTTATATCAAATAATAAATTGTACTTTTTAATATTGATATACTGCTGTAGATAATCAAGTTCATCAGAGATTAGGATGAACTCACTTTTATTCTTTGAAATTATTTTTAATAGGTTTGCAAAGGAAGAAGAGACTTCCTGAATATTATGAACATTTTGCATCTCAGCCAGATAAGTAATGGTATTAAGGGTATTGTAAATCATATGGGGGTTAACTTGTGTTTGCAGATTTTGAAACTCCAATTCCCGCTTTTGAGCTTCTGTTTCCTTAATTTGATGAAGCAGGGAGATAATTTGCTTTGACATGGTCATAACCCCCTGACTTAACTGTCCGACCTCATCCTTGGTGATGCTTTTGATCATAATAGGTAGGGATGTATTTTTACCAAAGGTAATAACTTGCGAGTTTAATTCTTTAATACTTTTTGACAGGTAATCGGTTAACTTTAAAATTACCAATACCGCTGCAATAATAATCGGTATAAAGGAGATAAAAAAACGAATAAGAATCGCCGTAGATTCCTCATATACAGAGGAATAAGTCAACAAGAAGATAGCCGATGTTTTATTCAATGCCTCTGTATGACTCTGCATCAAATATTTAATACCATTTAGTTCAACAGTATTACTCCCTTGGTCAATGGCTTTTTGTAAATTCTCCGGTATATTTGGACCCAACGAGCTATCCGAGGAGTATAGGATGGAACCGTCCCGATTTAATATGTATAGAATCGAATTATTGTTTTCAAAGGGGTTTAAGGTGTTTTCAATATAGGAATTATTTACCTCCACCAAGATAATTCCTAGAAGATTCCCCTTATGATAAATCGCCCTCCCTAAACTCAGAACGGAGGCGGGGGAAAGGTCTAGGATTTGACGATTAAAAAATACGGCAGAACCATTTCCAGCCTGTATATAGGTGGATAAGGCATCGTCTATCTTTAAGTTAGAATTATAGCGTGCATTGTTTAGATAGATATGCTTTGGAGTAATGAGGGTAATCGAGTATTGATAGGCGGAATAGGATGCAGGCAAATCCAGAATTTCTTGTAAGGTTTTATATTCTTCAAACCAGTCATAAGAAAGTACCTTAGGAGAGCTCATTAGAATATCCATAACCTTTTCGTTTAGAATTATAGAAGTTGCCAAATTATCCATTTCAGTAAAGATCTTTGTGATTTGATTGTTAGCTTGCTTCGTTTTCTCACTAATATAGAGAAGTTCTTTTTCTGTCATTCTCATTTGATACCGGCCGACAAAAATAAAGGTAATCAGGATAAAAGGAAGGATAAAGAAAACCAAGAAAGCAGCTATAAATTTATTTTTAATACTTCCTATTATATAATTATAGATTTTGGAAAACCGTTCTTTTAACATAGAAGCCCTCTCTATTTTTCTCTTGTATTAAGTGCTATTATATGGTTTTTATTATAGCATTATCAAAATTTAGTAGCAATAAAGAATAAAAGAATGCAATAGATGTGATGTAAAATAGCAAGAAATTATAGTGATTTATTATTGGCTCTTGCTATAATGAAAACATACATATCTGGCCGGAATGTAGGAAAGTATTGGAAACTAAAATGTCTGGGAGGTTAAGCCATGAAATCAAAGAAGATTTTTGCTCTTATATTATGTGTTTGTATGATTGCCGGGGCACTGGCGGCATGTGGTAATAAGAATAAGGATACAAAATCGACCCAAAGTAATACACAAAGCACAAAACAAGCAGAAGATCAAGAGAATAGTGAAGTTAGTAATCTCAATAAAGAAGGTTTTCCAATTGTAAATGAAGAAATTACACTGAAGGTATTTGGTCAGCAGGGACCGGTTCATCAACCATGGGATACAATGGAGATGTGGAAGAAATATCAAGAAATGACCAATATTAAATTAGATTTCTCCGATGTTTTGACGGCAGAAGGCTATGATGAAAAGAAGAGTCTTATGTGGGCAAGCAATGAGTATCCAGATATTTTTGTAAGAGCATTTTTAAGCAATCCGGAAATCGTAAAATATGGTTCGCAGGGAATTCTGATGCCCCTGGAGGATTTGATCTATGAATATGCACCGAATCTTACCAAACATATCGAAGAGAATCCGGCTATTTTATCGAGAATAACAGCACCGGATGGACATATTTATGCTCTACCGGCATTATTTACTCTCAATGCTGCCAGAGTAGATAAGTTTTGGATCAATATGGATTGGTTAGCCCAGGTAGGCAAAGAGGTACCCACTTCCTTAGAAGAATTGGAAGATGTACTAAGAGCTTTCCGTGGAATTGATTTCAATGGCAACGGAATGGAGGATGAGTACCCTATGGGATGCTCCGATGCTCAAACCTTAATCCGACGTTTTGCTGGTGTGTGGGGACATCAATGGCAGTTTGAAACTTGGTTAGAAATTGAAGATGGAGTTGTAAAAACATATATTACAGATGATAGTTTTAAAGATGAGCTGATGTGGCTCAATAAAATATATGAGGAAGGATTAATTGATCCAGAAGTCTTTACTCAGGAGTATGCAAAATATGCCTCCAAGATGGCTGGTCAGCAGATGGGTCTCTTCTTTAATCAAGCAGATGATACCTTTGATTCTACCAATTTTAAAGGAATTGCACCTTTTACCGGTGCTGCTGATAAGCAATATGTTCAGGCAGGTCCAATCGCTCGGGATAATGGTGTATTTGCAATCAGTACCGAGTGTGAGAATCCAGAGGCTGCTATGCGTTGGATCGATTATTTCTATGGAGAAGAAGGTTCTATTTTCTTACGATATGGTGTCGAAGGGGTAAATATGTATTTTGAAGAAGATGGTACCCCAAGATATAACGATGGGATCTTAAATAGCCCTGAAGGCAGCGGAACAGAGATTGGTAAATTTACCATCTGGCCAGGAGGCGGTGCACCTCAATGGGTGAATGAAAAGAACTGTGAAGCGATTGCATCCAAGGCTACCTTAGAAGCACAGGTTGCCCTAGATCCTTACGTACCAGAACAGATCTATTCTGCTCCATTATTTACAGAAGATGTGAATGACAGAATCTCAATTCTCTGGGGTGATATTGACAGTTATATGAGAGAATCGACCGCGAAGTTTATCCGTGGAGAACTTTCCTTTGACGAATGGGATACCTATGTTGAAACCCTTGAAAGGATCGGTTTGCAAGAGTGGGTATCCATCTATCAGGAGGCTTATGACAATTTACAGTAGGTTGTTCTTAGCTGATAAGTAGGAATAAATTCTTTCATAAGTGCCACGCAGGGCCACCTGCGTGGTAACTATATTAAAGGCTTAATCATTATTGAATTGTTAATGTGGCTATAGAAGAAAATAAAATCGGCGTGCAAGTACGCCGAGGCGTACTTGAATATAAGGAGTTAGTTTGATGGCGAATATAAATACAGGTACGAAAAATAAAAAAAGTATAAAGAAAATATTAGTAAGCAAATGGCAATTACTATTGATGTTTGCGATTCCCTTTGTATGGTATGTAATTTTTTGCTATGTACCTATGTACGGTATACAATTAGCCTTTAAGAATTATAATCCCAAGCTAGGGTATTTTGGCAGCCCATGGGTTGGATTGCGCTATTTTAAACAGTTCTTTTCCTCCTATTACTGCTGGGATGTTATCTGGAATACGATATCCATCAGTCTATATTCTATCCTCTTTGGATTTCCAATTCCCATCATACTTGCGATCATCGTCAATGAACTACCGGGAAAAAAGTTTAAAAAATTATTACAAAATATAACCTATGTTCCTCACTTTATCTCCATGGTTGTTCTATGTGGTATGCTATACCTATTTTTATCTCCCCAATACGGTGTATTAAATAACATCTTGGGTGTCTTTGGTATCGGTCCCATTGGGTTTTTAGAATCTGAGAAATATTTTAAAGGGGTCTATGTGATATCTGAGATATGGCAGGAAAGTGGCTGGGGATCCGTAATCTATATAGCAGCACTGGCAGGGATTGATCCGGCACTTTATGAGGCGGCAAAAATCGATGGTGCAGGAAGATTTAAAAGAATTCTTCATGTATCCATACCTGGAATTGTCCCAACGATTATTACCCTTTTAATACTCAGAATTGGGCAGGTTATGAGTATCGGATTTGAAAAGGCCTATCTGCTACAAAATGACTTAAATATCAAATCCAGTGAGATTATATCTACCTTAGTTTATAAGCAGGGTATATTGCAAGGTAATTTTGGTTATGCCACAGCAGTAGGGCTTTTTAATTCCTTGATTAATCTATCACTGATTATTATAGCGAATAAAATTTGTAAAAAATTATTTGAAACAAGCCTTTGGTAAAATGGGAGGGGATAGATATGGGATACAAGAAAAAGAGTAATGGGGATTTGGCATTTGACCTTGTGATTACTTTGATTAGTATAATGATTATTTTAATTATTGCTTACCCCTTATATTTTGTGGTTATCGCTTCCTTTAGTAAACCAGAGGCAGTGCTTGGGGGTAAGATTAGCTTATGGCCGGTTGGATTTAATCTAAAATCCTATACCATGATCTTACAGGAGAATAAGATCTGGACCGGATATCGAAATACAATACTATATACCGTTTTAGGAACTATGATTAATCTTGTGCTTTCCACCTTGGCAGCTTTTTCTCTATCTAGAAAAGATATGCCACTTAGAACTCCGCTTACCTTTGTAATCTCTTTTACCATGCTCTTTGGTGGAGGAATGATTCCGGTATATATGGTAGTAAAGAATTTAAAGCTGACAGATACCATTTGGTCCATGGTGATTCCAAACGCGATCAATACATATAATCTACTCGTGATGAAAAATTATTTTCAATCCAGTATTCCGGAGGAGATGCAGGAGGCAGCTGCCATTGATGGATGCAACCATTTTCAAACCTTATTAAAGGTGGTACTGCCCCTGTCCAAACCAATCGTAGCAGTTATAACACTCTTTTATGCAGTCGGGCATTGGAATGCTTTTTTTAACGCAATTATCTACCTTCGTAATCAGAAGCTGTATCCCTTGCAAATCATCTTAAGAGATATTCTTCTGCAGAATAGTCTGGAAGCGGTTGGTGGTGATATGACAGGTATGTATGAAAAGGTTATGCAAGGCGAGACGATGAAATATGCCTTGATCATCGTGGCTTGTTTGCCAGTTTTGATATTCTATCCTTTCGTACAAAAGTATTTTTCTAAAGGAATAATGGTTGGAGCAATAAAGGGCTAAGAATGGAGGAAATATTGATGAAGAACAAGAAAACAAATCTAATCTATATATTTGCCGATCAGTTGCGATATCAAAGTCTAGGTTATGCTGGTGATGATAAGAAGCTGACACCCAATATTGATCGATTAAAGCAGGAGTCCGTGGATTTGTGCCAGGCAGTATCAGGGCATCCCGTATGTGCTCCATATAGGGCGTCTTTATTCACAGGTAAATATACGACCAGCACTGGTATGGTGATCAATGAGATTCGAATGAATACAAGGCATCATACCTTTGCGGATGTCCTTAATGAACATGGATATGAAACCGCTTATATCGGTAAGTGGCATATGTATGCTGCGGAGCTAGGAAATCACTATGATACGAAAAACTCCTTTGTTCCAAAAGGCAGGGATCGCTTAGGATTTAATGATTATTTTGCAGCTTATAATTTTCGTCACGAATATGATGTAGGAAGTGCGTTTTTTCACCTTGATAGTAGTGAAAAAATTTATTATGATAAGTATGAGCCGGATGCCCAAACGGATATGGCCATTGAGCAATTAAGGCGCTTGTCTAAGGGTGAGAAGCAATTTGGTCTGTTTTTATCCTATGGTACTCCCCATGATCCCTGGGTTCCGGAGAATGTTCCAGAATATTGCATGGAGCGGGTGAAGGATCTTGAGTTTACCTTGCCCCCAAATTATTTACCGAATAATGATCCCCATGCAGATGCCTGGGCACAGCTAAGCGAGGAAGAAAGAAGAGATCTTACTGAATGGATGCGCTGCTACTATGGTATGATGATTAATTTAGATGACAACATAGGCCGCCTCATGGATGCTATAAAAGAAATGGGTCTAGAAGAGAACTCCATTATTGTTTTTACTTCGGATCATGGAGAAATGTTTGGTGCTCATGGACGAAGGGCAAAGAACATCTTTTATGAAGAAGCAATACGGGTACCATTTCTTATTAAGTGGAAGGGGCATTTACCAGAAGGCAGTAGTAGGGACTTTGTTTTTAATACCGTTGATATCATGCCAAGTTTATTGAGTATGATGGAACTTCCGATACCACAAGAAGTAGAAGGCAGCGATTATAGTAAGGCTATTTTTGGAGAGGAGGAGGTAGAAGAAGGAGCCCTTATGATGTGTACTGGGCCTACCGCAATATTTGGCGATGGAAATGAGTGGCGAGCTTATCGAACAAAGCAATATACCTATGCAGTTTATAAATCTGATGGGCAAGAATTACTCTTTGATCATCGAAATGATCCCTATCAGATGACAAATCTAATTGGAAAACCGGAATACAGTAAAATACACGCAGAGCTAAAGGAAGCTATGTGGAAGAAGATGAAGCAGATCGGAGATAACTTCGAGAATAATAGTTATTATGAGAAAAATTGGATTAAAGATCGAATCATTCTATCGACAGCAACATTACACTAAGGAGAGAGAACGATGCATAATTATAAGAAAGATTATCCAAGACCACAGCTTGTAAGAGACAACTGGGAAAACCTCAATGGTACATGGGATTTTGCATTTGATGATACGAATGCTGGAGAAAAAGAAAAATGGTATGAAAGCTTTCAGGGACAGAGAAAAATACAAGTTCCTTTCACCTATGAGACTAAGGCTAGCGGAATAGGAGAGGAAGCTCCTCACGAAATTGTATGGTATAAGAGAGAAATTACCTTAACTAAGGAAGCTCTTACAGACAAACGCTTACTTCTTCATTTTGAAGGGGTGGATTATGAGTCAAAGGTATGGATCAATGGCCAATTAGCTGGTACACACAGGGGTGGTTATGCTAGATTCTCCTTTGATATTACGGATCTCGTTTTTGAAGGAGTTAATACGATTGTTGTTCGAGCAAAAGATGCCATGGACACCCAGCAACCTAGAGGTAAGCAACGGTGGATTAGCGAGAATTTTGGCTGTTGGTATGTACAGACAACTGGAATATGGAAAACCGTTTGGATGGAATTCGTGGGTACAGAGCATATTCGCTCTTTAAAGATAACACCTCAATTTGCCGATAGCACGGTAGTGGTTGAGGCGGATATCGAAACGAAGATTTATAATAATGACCTAGTATTAGAGGCAGAGGTTACTTTTGACGGAAAATTAGTTAAGACAATGTCCTGTCAGGTCAACCAAGCTAGGGCAATTTTATCTATGAACATAGCTAGAGAGGACCTCTTTGAATGGAGTATCAAAGCATGGTCACCCAATGAGCCCAATCTTTATGATTTAAAACTGGTTTTAAAGAAGGGAAATGCGGTTTGTGATACGGTTTTCTCCTACTTCGGTATGAGAGAAATACTTATTGATAAAGGAAATATTCTATTAAATGGAACCCCCTTATATCAAAGACTAATCTTAGATCAGGGATATTGGAAAGATTCCCATCTAACACCTCCAAATGAGGAAGCATTGATTGAAGACATCGATAAGATTAAAGAGCTCGGTTATAACGGTCTGCGTAAACACCAAAAAATTGAGGACGAACGCTTCCTTTACTGGTGTGATGTGAAGGGAATGCTAGTATGGAGTGAGATGGCCGCAGCTTATAAGTTTAGTGACATTGCGGTAGAGCAGTTTACTAAGGAATGGATGGAAATCGTAAAACAAAATTATTCACATCCTTGCATTATAACCTGGACACCATTTAATGAATCTTGGGGCATTTCATCGATAAAGACAAATAAGGATATGCAGCATTTTACGGAGGCAATTTATTATCTGACCAAAACCTTTGACCCTTATCGTCCAGTGATTGTCAATGATGGATGGGATCATACCATATCTGACATCCTTACCCTTCATGACTATGAAGAGTTAGGAAAAATCCTCTTTCATAGATATGGAGGAAAGCAAAAGGATAAGATTTTAACCAATGAGGTATACTTTAATAAACATAAGTCTGCCTTAGCAAATGGATATGAGTATCAGGGGCAGCCAATCATTATCAGTGAATTTGGTGGTATTGCATTTAACAATGATGATAGTGGTTGGGGTTATGGCAACAAGGTAAACACTAAGGAAGACTTTATAAAGCGTTTTGATGATATTACAACTGCTATTAAGAAGCTGCCTTATGTATGTGGTTACTGCTATACACAGGTTACCGATGTCCAGCAAGAGATTAATGGATTAATGGATATTGATCGTAACTTTAAGGTGGAGCCAAGCATTATTAAAGAAATCAACGAGCGCATGGTTCTTCCGGAATATTAATATGGATATCAAACACTCAATATTAACAAAATAATTATCATAAAATACATAGCAAGATTAATCATATATAGAATATGATGTGTAAAGTTAAAACCACTAGATTTCATGATTGAAGTTTAGTGGTTTTCTGCTTAAATGTTAATCTGGCAAGCATTAAATCTCCATGATATACTAAAGAACAAAAAGACTTATAGATAGGAGAGACTTATGGATAGCATATTACAATTACTTAATTTTGACTGGACTCAGTGGATAGCAATTATCTTAGCTGCATTCATGGTTGGATTTGCAAAGACAGCGATTGGAGGAGTTACCATTCTGGTGATACCCATTCTGGCAGTAGTCTTTGGAGGAAAGGATTCATCTGGGATTATGTTATCCATGCTACTGGTTGGTGATCTATTTGCGATTTGGTATTATCGTAAGAATGTAGAATGGAAAAATGTCTTTACCCCACTACCTTGGGCTATTATTGGACTTTTACTAGGTGTATTTGTTGGGAATTATATCAGTGATAAAGCCTTCATTATGCTAATTGGAATCATAGTTTTGTTCTGCTTGGTTATACTGATCTATACAGAGCGAAGGGAGAATGCACTTGTTGTTCCTAATAAGGCCTGGTTTTACATATTTGTAGGAATACTTAGCGGTTTCTCCTCAATGATTGGAAATGCCGCTGGACCGATTTTTAGCATTTACTTATTGGCCCTAGGATTTAAGAAAAATAATTATATGGGAACCAATGCTTGGTTTTTCTTTATTGTTAATGTCTTAAAGTTGCCCTTTCAAATTTTTGTATGGCATACGATTGGCTTAAAGACACTTTCCATCACGATCGCTATGATTCCAATCATTACAAGCGGTGCTATTTTTGGTTACTTCGCACTGAAAAAGATCAATGAGCGGCACTTTCGCAATATCGTTATTGCTATGACGGCGATCGCAGCTATAAAACTATTGATCGAATAAAAAATGGTATTCTATACAAAAATGATTGCTTTCAATTTAAGAAGGTAAATAAAAAATATTACTTTAATTATAAACGAAATTCGTACAGGGATGACGGGGAGGTTGATGATTATGAAGATCACTTATATTGGCCACAGTGGGTTCTTGATGGAATGGGATAGCTGTTACTGGTTATTTGATTATTATACTGGTTCGATCCCTGCTATAGATCCAAGTAAAAAGCTATTTATTTTTGTTAGTCACAAGCATGGGGATCATTTTAATCCAGAGATATTTAAGTTATACGATAAGTATCCAAAGATTCAATATATACTTTCCTCCGATATAAAGCTAAAGGAGAACGATGCTTCCAATTATGATATAACCGATGCTTTTTTAACTAAAATAGCGACGGTAAAACCGTCGCAGGACTATGAATTTTCGGATGAGAAGAATCAAAAGATTTTTCTTAAAACTTTAAAATCCACCGATTGCGGAGTAGCCTTCCTCCTACAGTACATGGGAAGAACCATCTATCACGCCGGTGATCTTAACCTATGGGCTTGGAAGGAAGAGTCCAAACAATATAATAATAACATGGCAGCGAATTACCAGAAGGAAATGAATATATTAAAAACTTATTCGATCGATCTTGCCTTTGTTCCCTTGGATCCGAGACAGGAGGAATGGTATCGCTTGGGACTCGATAAGCTGTTGGAAACGACAAAGGTTCGCTATGTATTTCCCATGCATTTTTGGGAAAAGCCAGAAATTATTCAGCAATATAAGCAGGAGAGCCCTTATGCAAAGCAGGCACAGATCATGGGGATCAGTCATGCTGGAGAGCTATGGAATCTCGAATTTTAATGAAACCTATGAAATCTGCAAGGGCCCATCCAATGGGAATTGCCCACCATATACCCACAATACCGATGGCAGGGATAGAAGACAGCAAATAAGCTAAAACCACTCGTGAACCAAGGCTTACAATGGTAAGTAGAATAGAGACTTCTGATTTCCCAAGGCCACGAAAGTAACCATAAAACATAAAGAGATAACCGATGAGACAATAAAAACCGGCAACTATGAATAGGTATTGGTTTCCGATATGAATAATATTGGTTTCCTTTGCATCAATAAATATATACATTAGGGGCTTAGCAAAAACTATAATTAGGGTTGATATGATCAGACAATAAATCGTAATCATCTTTATTGCGGAACGTACCCCGGTATGAATGCGTTTTTGATAACCAGCGCCGCTATTTTGTGCTATAAATGTAGAAAATGCATTACCAAAATCTTGAACAGGCATATAGGCAAAGCTTTCTATTTTAACAACTGCAGTAAAGGCAGCCATAGCTGCGATACCAAAGCTGTTTACAAGCCCCTGGATCATTAAAATTCCAAAGTTCATAATGGATTGTTGAATGCTAGCAAGGATGGAATTGTTAGCAATCATTTTTAAAATGCTTTTATTAAAGTATAGATGCTTGCGGCTAAGGCGAATCTGTGGAACCCTTAAAAGGCAGTAAATAAAGATGCCGACCGCAGAAAATCCTTGGCCAATAATGGTTGCATAAGCTGCGCCAGCAACCCCCATTTTAAGTGGTATGACAAAAATAAGATCTAAAACAATATTAATAATTGCTGAAATTATTAGAAATATGAGTGGCACCATGGAGTTGCCCATACTTCTCATAAGGGAAGCAAAATAATTATAGATATAAGTAAAACCAATACCATAAAAGATGATCTGCATATAGGTCTTGGTATCAGCCCAGATATCTTCTGGTATATGAATAAAGGATAAAATCTCATCTATAAGTAAGAAGGAGCAAAGGTTGATCAGGATTGTAACGAATCCGATAAACCAAAAGGAAGTAAAGAAACTATTTTTCAGTTTGTCAATTTCTTTGGTACCATATAGAAAAGAGAATACAGCACCACTGCCCATACATAATCCAAGAATGATAGAAGTTAACAATACCATTACTGAGAAGGAGCTACCTACAGCAGCAAGTGCATGGGGGCCAATAAATTTACCAACAATCATGGTATCTGTCACGTTATATAACTGCTGAAAAAGGTTACCAACAATCATTGGTATTGCAAATCTGAGCATCACTTTTGTCTCGTTTCCATTGAGTAAATCTTTAGTCAATTCGAAATGTCCTTTCTAAGTTGATCGTAATAATTTATTGAACAAGTTTGCTAGTCTAGATCAATATCAAATGTAATCTTAAACTTGCTTTATGTAACTTATAAAGACTAACATTCGGCTTTCGTTTTGTCAATGCTTACAGGATCTACAAGGTGTCAATGTTTACAGGTCCTTCAAATTGTCAATGTTTGCAGGTCCTTCAAGTGGAAGCTGCAGAAACGGCATCCCGTCCAATCTTGGGATGCCGTATGTTAAGCAAGTATCATTCTATTATAGATCAAAAAGCCGAATTATTTTGTATAATTATCAAAATAACCTTGCACCAGAACAATCGGTGTTCCTTTATCACCACTACCAGATGTCAGGTCACATAGGGAGCCGATTAGGTCGGTTATACGGCGAGGAGTTGTACCCTGGGAAGCCATGCTTCCAACCAGATTACTATCCTTATTACGAATATATTCGGAAATTGCTGCCTCTAATTCTTCTCCCTTTAAATCAGAGAAATCATTATCTGCTAGGTATTTTAATTTAACCTCATTAGGCTGGCCCACCAAACCTTTCGTGTAGGCAGGAGCAACTACGGGATCCGCTAGCTCCCATATCTTACCGACTGGATCTTTAAAGGCACCATCTCCATAAATCAATGCTTCGACTTGTTTACCGGTTCTTTCAAATACTAATTGTTGGATTCTGTCTACTACAGGTTGGCAATCTCGAGGAAATAATTTAACGGTATCTTCCGTAGCTTTATTACTTCCTAGGAGTCCAAAGTTCTCATTATAACCACTGCCATTAACAGGAGCATTCATGATATCTTCAAGGCCTAAGACGATTTCTGCACCTGCACCTTTTAATAGCCTTTTGGTTCGTTCTCGCGTATGTATATCACAGCAAAGAACATTCTTGGCATACTTTAAAATGGTTCGGCAGTCATTGGCTAAAATAATCTCGACATCACAACCTTCGTTTGTGATCAATTCTTTATAGTAGTCAATGTAATCCACACCTGTAAAAGTATGCTTGCGGTATCCGAATAGCTCACGATAAGCTTCTTCCGTTAGCACATCGACCCAAGGATTGATTCCCTTCTCATCTAATGAATCCAAATCAATGAGATGGTTACCTACCTCATCGGATGGGTAGCTTAGCATTAGGACAATCTTTTTTACACCTCTTGCGATACCCTTAAGGCAGACAGAAAAACGATTCCTGCTAGTGATTGGGAATATTACACCTAGAGTATTATCCTGTCCAAATTTATTGCGAATATCAGAAGCAATTTGATCTACAGAAGCATAATTACCCTGTGCTCTTGCAACAACTGCTTCTGTTACACCAATTACGTCCTTATCGTGCAATTCGAAATTTTCCGATTTCGCAGCAGCTAGCACGCTACTAACGACAATTTCAACAATGTCATCTCCATTGCGGATAATAGGAGCACGAACGCCTCTTGATACCGTACCAATCATTCTTTCCATAATAAAACTCCCTTGCATGATAATATTTTATAAACAAAACACATCTTAATTTCATTTGTGATAGGTATTTTGTTTAGTATTCGTAATGTTTACAGGGAATATTATAACACCATATTAAGAAATAGTAAAACCAATACTCTTTATGTTTGGCATAAGTATTCATTATACCTTGGTAAAATAATGAACTCATTTTACTGTCTTAGAATCCATTATTTACACATATGATAGATTAATACAGGCATTGATTTGATAAGAAGTTGAAGGTAGGATGAATATGAATAAAGGCAATATTCAAAAATTCCTTAAGTTATTTTCTTCTATAATAATTATCTATTTTCTAATATCCATATTTTTTATGACCCATTTCTTTTTTAAAACGGAGATTAATGGAGTTGACCTTTCCCTTGTATCCTATAAGGATGCTCTACCAATCATAGGAGATTATGTAAATAACTATGAGCTACAGATTATCGGTAGAAACGGGGAAACAGATATCATTATTGGACAGAATATTGACCTACAGTATAATGAAAACTATAGCATGAAAGAAATATATGAGCAACAAAAGGCATTTTCTTGGATTTCCTCCTTATTTCATAAGCAAGAATATTATGAGGAAGGGTTATTTACCTACCATAGAGGAAAATTAACAACTGCAATCGAGAGATTGCTTTTTCTTAATAAAGATATGGTTGTTGAACCGAAAAATGTTCGATTTATATATGTTAATGGTAGCTATCATTTAATTGAAGAGGTCTATGGTAATAAAATAAATAAGGACAAATTAGAAAAAGCCATCATTGATAGTTTAGGAAAGGGGAAGCAGATTCTAATTTTGGAGGAAGAAGATTGCTATGAGAAACCAGAGTTCACCACTAGTTCTCAAAAAACACTGGAAACTAGGAAATTATTAAATCAGTATATCTCATCAAAGATTATCTATAACTTCGGAGATCAAAAGGAGATCCTGGATGGAAGTACCCTACATAAATGGCTTAAGCTTGACGAGAATCTCGACATTATTATTAATCGGATTGCAGTAACAAACTATGTAAAGAGGTTAAGTCAGAAATATGATACCGTCGGGATTAGCAGGAACTTTAAAACATCGACAGGTAAGGTGATTGAAATTGAGGGCGGGCTCTATGGGTGGAAGATTAATCAGGAGGAAGAGATCCATGCATTATTAGAAGAAGTCACGTCTGGAAAGGTGATAGAAAAAGAACCTATTTATTCACAGAAGGCTTTGTATCGGGGGGAAGATGAGATCGGCAATACCTATGTTGAAGTAAGTATAACAAGGCAGCATCTATGGTATTATAAAAACGGAGAACTGATTGCCCATGGGAATGTTGTAACAGGGAATCCCAATCGGGGGTATGCAACCGTGGTAGGAGCTTATATGCTGAATTATAAGCAAAACAATGCGATACTAACAGGTCCCGGTTATGAAGTTATGGTAAAGTATTGGATGCCATTCTTCGGAAATATGGGGATTCATGATGCCAGTTGGAGAAGTTCCTTTGGAGGGGAAATCTATAAAAGAAATGGAACCCATGGATGTATTAATGCCCCACCTTATCTAGCAAAGTTAATATTTGAGAATATTGAAGCAGGGACACCGGTAATCATCTACGAAGAATAATTTCGATCGATTCATTAGCTCTTCATATTGACAATCGTCAGACCTTAAAGGTATCATTAAAAAACAGAGGATACATAGTTAGAGATAGGAGCGCACTTATGCCATCATATAATGATATAAAAAGACATTTAAAAAAGCATGCATTAAATAAGGAATCAAAGCTATCTCAGATCCCTTCCCTGAAAGTGATAGCACGAATCCATACAGACTTTCCAACAAAGTTTGGAATCCCACGGCAAAGTGGTCTAATCGATACCTTAAAGGCTGTCATTGTATTTGAAAAGGAATATCGGAATATGGATGCATTTCGAGGTTTGGAGGGGTTTGACTATATTTGGATTATTTGGGGATTTTCGGAAGCAATTCGAGAAAAATGGTCTCCCATGGTAAAACCCCCACGGCTTGGAGGTAATACAAGAATGGGTGTTTTCGCAACCCGTTCACCCTTTCGTCCTAATCCTCTTGGCCTATCTTCCGTTAAACTAGATCGTATTGAGGAGTATCCGGACCTTGGACCGATACTTCATGTTTCTGGGGCTGATTTAATGGACAACACTCCAATCTTTGATATTAAGCCTTACTTGCCATATACGGATAGTCATCCGGATGCAAAAAGTGGTTTCGCAGAATCGAAACCCTATGAAAGGTTGGAAGTGGATTTTCCTGAGCAATGGCTAGGTATGATTCCAGAGGATCGACGGGAAGCTATTATTGGGATACTATCCCTTGATCCCAGACCATCCTATCAAAAGGACCGGGATCGTATCTATGGTGTTGAGTTTGCCGGCTATGATATTCGATTTACTGTTCATGATAATCACCTGTCCGTATGTGAAGTAGTGATGCTTGAATAAGGAGATCGTAATTGGTGCATCTTTAACCTTATGAAAAGGTTTTTATCGAGGGAGCGGTGTAAAGATGGTAATCGGTACTATGAAAATCAAAATCCATGTGCCTTGGTCACACTCTTTGAAAGAAAAGCGCATGGTAGTAAAAAGTATTTGTACTAAAGTTCGTAATAAATACAATGTATCGGTAGCAGAAGTGGAGGAACAGGATATTCACCAGATTATAGTGCTAGGACTTGCATGTGTTGGTAATGAAGCATCCCATGCGGACAGCATTATGGATCATGTCCTTAATTTTATCGAAGATAATGCGGAAGCTGATATTATTCGTGTTGAACGGGAGATTGTCTAAGAGTTTAAAACTATCAATTGTAAAAGAAGGAGATACAATCAAGATGAAAATTACTATGTATGGTACCGCAATCTGTCCAGATTGTGTTGAAGCCAAGGAACAATTAAATAACCACCCTGACATTCATTTGGATTATAGGGATATCACTGCAGATACAACAACCTTAAAAGAATTTCTATCATATCGTGATCATGAAGCAATGTTTAAACCGGTAATCGAGGAAGGCAAAATAGGGATTCCATTTTTTATTCTGGAGGATGGAACGAAAACGTTTGAAATTCCAGAATTCATCTCTATTAATCCAAAAGAACAAAAACAATCGATCAATTCCTGTTCCATTGATGGGAAAGGCTATTGTTGAGAAAAACAGCAAATTATAAACATTCATCATTTTGACTAATTTTTATAAAGGAATTTCTAAGATCGTAAAGATTAATTATAAGATCAATCGCGTGATAAGAATAGTGCTAAAATTGAAAGAGATAAATTCTATGATTATTTTAGATAATTGCAAAATTGAGCAAAATAATTAAAAAACAGACAGAAAAGTCAGCTAAGATGTGTTCAAAGCTGGCTTTTTTAGGTTCAAATATATGAAATATTGGAGCAATCAATTAATAAAACATTTTTATATTCGTTATCCACTTGACAGTTTGGAAAAATAAAACTATACTAAGGTCATAGGGAATAAAAGGTAAAATAAACGTTAGATTAACCAGTAACTGTTTGAATAATAGATAAAATTTAGTCAATATGCTCTAATAATAACTATAAAATTGTTTTATATAATATAACAATGACAACATAGCATACATAATATTAACCCCATTAAATTGTGGTTAGAGTGTTTAACTAATCAGCGGACTAGGAAGTACGGCAGATAAGTTTTTGGATTTATGACAGATTACTTTTTCCAAAATGCCAGGATCTAATACGATCACTTTGTCAGAGAATACGAAAACGATTAATGATGGTTTTGCTTGTTTCTTCGGATGTATCTCAATGACAAGGCTTATTGGCATAAACACAGTGTCGGTTTTAACCGAAATAAGGTTATTACGATAAAAAAGTAGGAGGGTAATATTATGAAAAAAAGAACAATGAAAGTATTGGCATTGTTTCTTTCTATGCTCTTAGTGTTAGGTACATTAAGCGCCTGCAAATCCAAAGAGCCGGAAGAGAAGCCAGCAACCAGTACAGAAACTCCTGATACAAGTAAGGAGACGGAGACACCAAAGAAAGAGGAAACTCCAAGTACAGAAGAAAAAGCAACGGAAGAACCAACTTCAACAACAGAACTTCCAAGAAATGAGACATTGTATTTCGGCGGTCAGCAATGGGGAGCAGTTAACGGCTGGAATCCATTGGGAGACAACAATAACAATGCTATGGCTTTATCATCGTCCGGTAGTGGTTCCCGTACCGTAATGTTTGAAACCTTATACATGTATAATTTCCTTGATGGTTCCATGACTCCATTACTAGCAGACGGTGATTATCAATGGAACGATAACATGACAGAGATAACCGTTAAGATAAATAGTGCAGCTAAGTGGAGCGATGGCACACCAGTTACTGCAGATGATGTAGCTTATACCTATGAAACCTGTGTAAAGATCGGCAACAATGCAGGTAATGCCAATAAGCTTTATATTGATACGATAACTGCTGTCGATCCTTCTACTGTAGTTATTAAGGCAGTTCTAAATGAAGAAGGCAAAGCTGCCAATCCTTTGATGTTAGTGAATTTCCTTGGATCTTTCTATATTGCACAGAAAGATTGGATCCAGAAAGTAGAAGCGCGTAATAATAATGATCCAACTGCAATTAAAAATGATCCTGGTGAAGATGTTGTTTATTCCGGACCTTATGGAAAATACTATGCAGATGATCAGAAGGTTGTATTCATCCGCAACGATGAATACTGGGGCAAGGATCCTTCCATGTGGGGTAAACTCCCTACTCCTAAGTATCTTGCACATGCAATTTACGCAGATAACGCTGCATCTGAAACCGCTTTTAAAGCTGGCGAAATTGATGTAAATCAGCAGTTCATTCCGAATATTCAGGATCTGTGGTTAAAAGAAGGACTACCAATTTCAACCTATATAGATGAACCACCATATGGTATCTGTGTTAACATGCCGACTGCATTCTATAACCTAGATAAACCTGTGCTTCAGGAAGTGGCAGTTCGTAAAGCAATCGCAATTGCTGTTGATTATGATGCAATTATTGCCAATGCTATGACAGGTCAATCACCTTCATTCCAAGAAGTACCTCGTTCTATTATGAATCCAACTGAGGCTGAGCAATCGACATATGATCATGAAGCTGTTAAACATCTTCAATGGGTTGGTAATGATATTGAAGGTGCTAATAAATTATTGGACGAAGCTGGCATTGTTGATACTAATGGTGATGGCATTCGTGAATACAATGGTGAGAATATTTCTCTAGTAGCAGCATGTCCGAATGGATGGACTGACTGGCAGGCATCCATGGAAATCGTTGCAGCAGCAGGTAAAAATATCGGAATTGAGATTACAACACAATTCCCAGATGCAGATACCTATCAAACAACGGTAACATCTGCTAAGCAATTGGATTATGATATCTTCATGATGTGGACCGATAGTGCATCGCCTGTACAGCCTTGGGGACGTCTCCGTTATCTGATGAGTAACGAATTTAACGGCCTTGATAATAACTGGTCTGGTAACTATGGTCATTACAGCAATGATAGAGTTCAAGAATTGATTAAATTAATTCCAACTGAAACAGATCCGGCTAAATTGAAAGAGTACTATACAGAAGCAGTTGAGATTTACTTGACCGATATTCCTTCCTTCTCACTCATGTACAGACCTGACAAGTTCCATGCTGTAAATGAATCCGTATGGACTGGTTTCCCTGAACAGGGTGATGGACTAAATATTCCTCCGGCAGATTGTACCGATGGTTATGGTATTGCTGCTCTGTATCATATTACACCGATTGAATAACTATAGAATAGAATATCAAACTGAAAGTATATATTTCGTTTGTTACACCTGAATCTATTCGTCAGCCATGTTTCAGGGGCACCTGAAACATGGCTGATTTCAAAATGTTTGGAGGTATTCGATGAAAGGCTATCGCAAGTATTTTGGTAAAAAGATATTATGGTTTTTCCTTACATTATTTATTGCTTTTATACTGAATTTTACGCTGCCTCGATTGATGCCGGCTGATCCTGTTGCAAATATTATGTCTAGAACAGCAAGAGGAGTACAAGACGCCGCTGTAACAAAAGCCATGCATGAGAGCTATGTGAAGGCATTTGGCCTGGATCAACCATTAATTAAGCAATTTATTACATATGTTAAGAATGCATTAACTGGAGATTTCGGACTTTCCTTCAGTCAATATCCACGGAAAGTAAATGATATTGTCTCAAGCGCAATTCTATGGACCATTGGTCTTCAGATGCCAGCCATCATTGTTGGATGGTTGATCGGAAATATTCTAGGTGCGCTGGCTGCCTATATCAGGAAGGGCTTTGATAAGCTACTTATGCCGCTTAGCTTGTTTTTGAGTTGCGTACCAGCCTTTGGTATGGCAGTAATTTTACTGGGGATATTCGCTGTTAAATTAAAGGTGGCACCAATTGCAGGGGGATATGGTTATGATTTGATACCTACATTTAGTTGGACTTTCGTAAAATCATTAATTGCCCATTATCAATTACCTTTCTGGTCGATTGTTATTATCTCTATAGGTGGTCAGGCAATTGGTATGCGTTCCATGTCAATCTATGAGCTGAATGCAGATTATGTAAAGTATAGCCGTTTTCTAGGGGTCAAAGATAGAAAAATTGTTGGTTACGTATTTCGAAATGCTATGCTACCACAGGTAACAGGTCTTGCACTATCCTTAGGGACCATGGTCGGAGGTGCATTGGTGGCAGAGGTAATCTTTAGTTATCCGGGACTCGGCTCCATTATACTTGATGCAGTAACCGCCTCGGATTATCCTCTATTATCAGCTACTACCTTAATCATAACCATTATGGTTTTAGTAGCAACTTTTGTAATAGACATTATCTATGGCTTTATCGATCCGCGCGTGAAAGCAGCGCAATTTGATTAAGGGAGGAGAAATCATATGAAAAATACGATTCGCCAAATATTTCATTCTCCTAAATTTGTTGCAGGCTTTTCTATTTTTGTAATCATTTTAATTATCCTCTTTGTATATCCACTGATTAATCCAGGGGATCCTTTGCAAATGATTGGTTTAAGTTCATTCTCCAAACCAGGTACCTATGTGTCTGTTTATGATGCGATTGATACGGAGAAGGCGATCATGAAATTGCCGAATGCAGATGAAAAAAGACTCCAAAATAAATTAAGCGATGAAGATCGTATCGCTATGAAAGAATGGTTGCTAGCAACCGGTACTCCCGAAGAAGAGATTGATATCACAGATACCGACCATCTTTTGAAATTATGGAAGGATAAGTATGATCCCTCCATCAAACCGAAAGGTATGACCATGGCCAAACGTAACTATTATAAGCGTTTAAATACGAATCTTGAGAAGGCACTAGATGCAAATGAAGTGGTAATAGCAACTAGGAATACGGAAGATGGAACATTAGATGAAACGAAAACTGTTAAGGATACGGAGTATGTAAATACCAAGGATGTGGTAAATTCAATTTACCTTCCACTTGGCACAGATAACTTTGGACGAGATGTATTAAAAGAGCTTGTTTCTGCGGCCAAAACATCCCTAAGGATTGGTCTTATTGCTGGTAGCATTGCCACATTAATCGGGCTTACCTTTGGTCTTTTGGCAGGCTATCTAGGTGGATTTATTGATGATTTTATTATGTTTATCACAAACCTGTTTACCGTTATTCCAGGTTTTATACTTTTGATTTTGATTTCCTATGGTATCGGGCAGGAACAAAGAGGGGCTACTACGGTTGCTATCGTAATTGGTGTTACCTCATGGACCTGGACAGCCAGATCGGTTCGTTCCCAAGTTATTTCATTGCGGAACCGTGATCATGTTAATTTAAGTAAATTATCCGGCCATAGTCTAGCAAGAATTATATTAACCGATATACTTCCTTATATCGCTTCTTATGTTGTTATGGCATTAATATTGCAAATATCCACTGCAATTTTGGCAGAAGCACAATTATCTATGATTGGGCTTGGACCAAAGACAACCGAAGTACCTACCTTAGGTCTTATGATGAACTGGTCAATGCTATATTCGGCACATACCCACGGATATTGGTGGGCATATTTCCCTGTCCTTCTGATTATTGCATTGATATCGTTCTCACTGAACCTAATGAATACTGGTCTTGATCAGGTGTTCAACCCAACTTTGAGAGATTAGGAGGTCGGTTATGGGTAAGACAATACTTGAGGTCAAAGATCTCACTACAAAATATATTACAAGATTCCGCGAGGATGTATATGCGGTGAATCAGGTATCCCTTTCCATTGAGGAGGGGAGATCCCTTGGTATCGCTGGTGAATCCGGTTGCGGTAAATCAACCTTGGCTCTAAGTCTCATGGGCTACTATTTTCCACCACTTCATTATACAAGTGGTGATATCATCATCGATGGTCAGAATATCTCCAAAATGGATCCAGATACGATCCGTAAAAACATATTAGGAAAGGAAATTCCTTATATCCCTCAGGCTGCCATGAATGCTTTAAACCCTACGCAAAAGATTATTCGTTTTATCGAAGATGTTGTCCGTGCACATAATCCTAAGGCAGCTAAAAAAGATATCTATGATATGGCAAAAAAGAGATTTGAAGAGCTGGGACTACCATCCAAAGTGCTGGATATGCATGCAGTAGAA
>JAAYQP010000125.1 GCA_012519195.1 Clostridiales bacterium
AACGTCAAGAAAACATCCCTGGTTAGAGAACCAGGATTTTTTATTCTTTTTTCGAGATTATCTCAATCAGGAAATAGGCTGCGGCGGAATATATAAGACTTTGGCTCCGACTTTTGAAAACTATTTATATTTTACCGAAAGCACTGGTTAAATTATAATACAGGAACCCACCGGCTGTAGTTAACAAATCCGGCAGTAGACAATCTTAAACGCAGGGTTGATGCCTCAAATTGCGAATTTATGACTACCACAAAGTTTTCGAAAACGAGGAATATAAGAACAGAGTATGACATTTTAGTAACTGATGAATATAGCACAGTAAACAACGGAGATATGATAGATATCTTAAAAAAAGCTACGTTTTCTTTGTTAATTCTGGTGGGTGATATATACCAGATAGAGGCTATTGAATTTGGTAACTGGTTTAGTGCCGCTCGAGGCTTTTGCCTCAAACATCTGTGTTTGAATTAAAATTAACAACACCATATAGAACCAACAATAAAAACTTGCTTAAGCACTAATAAGGATGAGCATGAATGATTAACGATAGGAAGGAGATTAGATTGATACGCTACCATTATCAAGGAGTCTGTATTAAATCGTTTCTTTCTAACGCGAGTCATTTAAGTAACAACAGTTTTACCTTTGGGATCAACCGTATGTTCTCATGCCTTATTACCAAGAACGGCAAAAAGTGGAGCTAAACAGCTTGGTAAATCGGCCATATTAGTAGCGAACCCAGATTAAATAGTAATGCATCTAGCAATAGAATCGAGTGAGGGCTACCAAACCGAGCTTGGCCATTATTCTGACTTTGGTTTTACCCATGGATAAATGCTTCAGGAGTATTATCATTCCCATCAGTGCATCCTTCAACTTGGCGCAATCACTTACATTATGTCCAAAAGCAGGAATATATTGGTTTTTCTCGAAATATAACCCCATTTAAGGCGAAAGAGAGAATATGATGCTGGCATCAGTAAATACTCTGGTTCTTACTGGGATTGAAGCCAATACCGTTCAAGTTGAGGTAGACATAATGAATGGGCTGCCGACTTTCGAGAAGGTGGGTCATAAAAACTTCGCAGGAGGTTAGCATTTAATAAGCCAGGATAATCTCTGTTTTTCGTCTCCTTGCTTGCGGTCAATTTATCTAAACAGCCGTTTATGCTTGCTGTAAGCAGATCTGCTCATAGGAACTTTTTGTGAACAACCTTGAAGTTAAATTTCATAAGTTCGGTCACTAATTTGTGTTACACTTTTGATTTGCTTTTTATTCACAATAAACGCTCTGTGAACTCTGATGAAATCAGAATTTAACTGGCTACCTATTTCCACCAGAGGTTTACTAGTGACCCATTGGCCGGATTTAGCATAAATAAAGGTTTGTTTGCCCTGTACCTCAATAAAGTTGATGTCCTCTTTAAGGATGAAGCTTTTCCTGCGTTTTACAGGAACAATTATTGTATCGGCACTTTGCTTTAGTTGCGAATTTACTTTGGCTGCAACCTCACTAATTATAGATTTGAATTCTTCAATGACAATGGGTTTTAAGATATAGCTGTAAGGGTGAACAGTAAAAGAACTGATAGCATATTGGGAGTGA
>JAAYQP010000126.1 GCA_012519195.1 Clostridiales bacterium
AGCAAGATCAACATTGGCAAATAAATTTGCAATCCTGTTTGTCTTTACTGTTTTGTGGTTGTATCTAACATTGATTCCTCAATATCAAATACGGTGTTCGTGATGTATCTTCTTCCTTACGGTCGATGATACATTCAATGAAAATCTATTTTTTAGAGCCATGTGAACTCTAAAACTTTTTAGAATTTTCAGGGTTGTTTCACTGTTCAATTATCAAGGTTCATCGCCGGAAAACGTTGATTTTCCTAGCTTTGTTAAACATCTATTCATTGCATCCGCATTGCTCTCTTAACGCGTCAGCAAAAATTATTATAACACCGTGAACTTTCCATGTCAACTACTTTTTTAATCTTTTTTTCATCAATTTCTGATGACATGGGAAAATTGCCGGTTACCCGCCTGGCGGGCGGTATATATTTCGTATACTTGGCATACTAAATAGGTACTTGGCGAACTAAACAGAGTAACGAGCCATAGCAAAAATAGAACCCCAGTGGAGTTCTATTGAAAATGGTAAACCATTTAAAAAAACAGCTTCGTTGCATTAGTTACAAACCCAAGTAAATAATTATTATTATAGATAAAACTTAATATATCATTCTCATCAATCATATTTAGTGCCTCTCGTCCGAACTCTGTGCCCCCCATTACAGTGATTATAAGGAAGAACACCCAGACGAAGATTAGCCCCT
Organism: Clostridiales bacterium; assembly: GCA_012519195.1. GTDB lineage: Bacteria > Bacillota > Clostridia > Lachnospirales > Lachnospiraceae > Mobilitalea. The sequence continues at coordinate 693 of JAAYQP010000126.1, forward strand.
GTACAAGGCCAGCCAGCAACCCTGCTGTTTTATTGATCTGATTAAGGATTGGAAGCTTGCTGATTATGTCTAAAGCAATGCTAATTACCCATAATATAATAAGTATGATAAGAAAAGTTAGGATAAATGCTATAGCGTTTATCACAATGCTGGCCATATAGTTAACTATATATTCTCGAAATGTTTTAACCGCTAGGGCCTTATAGATATCCTTATTGTTATTTTCAATTAAAGTTTCTTTGATCGATTTCGGAACAGACATCTTTTCGATGTAGGAAATCTGTTCATTTTTCTTTGTTTCCTTCTCGTCTATAGGAAGAAACTTTTCTACATTTTCTATTACCATACTATAAAATTTGTCATTTTCTTTTAAGAAATTGTTTACCGTAGGACTTATCCATACCGTTAATACCAGGGTAAGAATAACGGAACATAAAGAAAATATAATTTTAATAAGTCCTATCTTTCTACCAATCAAAGCATTTATAATCAAAATAGCTATAACAACAATTAGCAACCAGTTCATATTCTGCCTCCAATGATTCATTTACTCATTCTACTAACATTATCTTTCTTATCTCAGATGTATTTACAAGGTAATACTTGTCCAGATGATTAATCGGGAAAAATGCATGAATATTTGTATCAAAGGTATATTCAAATTTCTTACTACCATTTGTTTTTAGAATTAGACAGGAAAGATTATCATGCATGATGATTTCCTCATCGGATATAAAGATTTTATCATACTCGAAATCTATCACCTTCTCCAGAACCTTCTTCCCCTGAAGATCATATAACTGAATCTGTTGTGGATTTTCATTCGTCCCTGCCAATACAATTCCCGTATATTTTTCATTATAAAAGACACTTTGTATCTGCCTGTCCAACTCCTCTTCATGAACTAAAGCTGGCTTTTCTGCCATTGAAAATAGATCAAATCCATTATCCTTATAAATACAGACCATGTCATTTCCTAAGAATGCTACCTCAGGTATTATAACTTCTTCATATTCAAAACCACCCACCAAACGGTCCGTATAGTTTTGTCCTACCTCACCAAAATTGTAAAATCCAATCGTACTGATCAGTTTACCACTATGAAAGGAAAGGAAACTGACTACCAGTTTTTTACCGTCCTTTGACAGAGCAATATCCACAGGATAACCCGCTTTCCCTACCTGTGTAATAATTTCTGCTAAAACACCGTCTTCATTACTATCGGATACAACTGTGCCATCCTCATAATAAAGTTTAACAAAATTACTATCCCCTGACTCTAGCAAGACGGCTACAACCCCTTGGGAAGCAACTTCCACTTTCACAATATCATACAGAGTTGTTATACTAGATACAAAGCCTTTCTCATTAAATATATGTATTAATTTATTTCTACGGTCGGCAACTACTACATACTTATCACAAACATCCGCTATGGGATCCATCATTTCATAGGATCCATTCCACAATAGGTTACCCTCTTTATCAACTGCCACGGCTCCATCCTTGCTATATTTAACTACGCCACCAAGATAGCTTAGGTAGCCCGATGCATTTTCAGTTATCATAGATTCCGAATGCACTACTTCATAGTCTTGATAATCCTTATTGTTCAGCAAATATAGATAAAAGCTTACAGCTATGATAATTGCAACAAGTATCATACCGAATAATAGCTTTCTAATTCTTCGGTATCTTTTCATGCGATTGCCGTAATCTCTTAGTGTCTGACCATCGTTTACCTTTGCCATAGCTTACTCCCAGTGCTCATTGTTTTAAAGTGATTATAACTCATTTTCATACTTATAGCACCCTTTTTTTATAAAATGATAGAATCGTCCCATAGTAATATCCATTTACAAAGTAAAAATGTTGCAAATGGTCATCTATACAACTTCATAAGAATCGGTCTATAACAACCGGCTTATACTAAGAAGTATAACACACTTCCATATGCAACATTTCTGATTTCTAATTTTATTGGCCAATTATTACTTATATATATGATATTTTAAAACCGAAGAGAAATCTTATGGAACAATTAATCTCTGTCCTGCATATATAACATTTTCATCCTGAATATTATTAAGCTCCATTATTTTTGTAATATAGTTTGCTGAATTATATAATTTATAACTAATTCCTGCTAAAGTATCACCTAATTGTACGGTATAATACTTGACCTCCTCCTGGATCACTTCCTGGCTTTCTTCTCCAGCCTTGGAGCTTTCATTTTCCTTTTCTTCCTTCTGATTAGGGGGCTCCTGTGCCAATTCTTCTCCTGGAAGTCGGTTATCGTCCTCTTCCTTCTCTAGAGGCTTTACGCCCCCTGGAAGCACCTCTACATTAAGGCTCCCTTCCTCCGCCTCCAAATCTCCTGCAGAATTGCTCCCTTCTTCCTCTATACGATCCTTTGGGTTAATCTCTGCCGAGGTGGGTGCCGTTGTAAGCTTATTATTTTGCATACTTCCATTATTGTTCTCACTCAGATTCATAGTTAAATAATTTAAAGTATCCTGCATGTTCTTCATTTGCTCATGATTATTTAACATGGCTGCACCAACTACCAGAATGATTACAGCTAATAGGGTTCCTGCTGCGTACATTAATCTGGTAACGCCTTTATTTTCCTCTTGAACAGGTCTCTTGTTTTGAATTACATTCCTAATTTCTTTGGTGACCCGATCCTCAAATTCATTCTCCTCTGTTACTACCTTTTTATGGTCAACCATGTAAGTTTGCATTTCTTCATTTTTTTCATAATATATGTAATATCCATCCTGTTTCTTTAAGCGATTATTTTCAAAGATTAAAAACGCTTCTTCTTTCTCTAGATTATCATAGGTAAGCAAAGTCTTATCTTGGCCTGCAAAATTGTCAATATGAGCTTTGCAGATCTTGTCTTCATCCTCAAGAAGATATCCAGGGCCTCCTAAAAACCAGCCTACAATCTCCATATCAACAAAATACTTCTTAATCATTTCATAAATATTTGTCCAGTTATCATTCGTAAATTCAATATCCCCTGATGTATCGATTCCTTCCACTTCCACTGCACCAGATATAAAAATATTACGACAGTTCTCAAGCTTTACATACTGCCCGATTAATACGGCTACCTTACAACCGGAATACTCCTCTCCTGCCAGCTGCTTGATGAATGTCATCACATAATCTTCTACATAGATTTTTCTGTTTCCGCTTACTTTTCCTACTTGACGAATATTTTTTGGCATTTTAAAGGCAGGCTGTATTCTATTCGTAGATTTACTATTATTATTTTCATTACTATAGATTGTTTCGATCATATGACTCGCTCCTATTCCATAATGGATTCTACAAACAAGATGAATTAGCAAGCAAGGCTTATATGTAACAATCTGTAAAACAATAAATATGTGCATAAAAATAAGCCTTATATCCGCTAATGATAATTTATCATAGCATAAGCTGGACAGGCTTTTTGTCACATTTAGATTCCAATTACAAATAAGTTTTCTCCAGCATTCTTCTAAAAGCAAGCAAAATCGGATAAAATCTTAATTATAGCACCTACTATGTATAAGCTTTCATCGAAAAAAGCCTAAATTTGCGGGCTTTTCTTTTGTTATCTCCTAAGTTCCATGTCTATTTTTATATTTTCTGGTAATACTTAACTTAGATTCATTTCTTTGCATCTATGCAATAACGGAGGTATTATGGGAATTTTTTTTAAAGGTAAGAATAAAATAGCCTATTTTAATTCATCAGAAAAGAGCTCCGCTTATGAACTAGGTAAGATGTTATCAGAGCTAATGAAAGAACACTTTCTTTCCAATCGAACAATCATTTTTTTATGTATTGGTTCTGATCGGGCAACCGGCGACTGCCTTGGTCCTATTATTGGATATAAATTATCAAAATTTAAAGGTCTCCATAACTACTATGTCTATGGTACCTTGGAGGAACCAGTACATGCTAAAAATTTAAGAGACACCATTGATATGATAAATATGACTCATGATGATGCCTTTATCATAGCGATTGATGCCTCTTTAGGAAAATCCAATCATATTGGTTATATTACACTTGGGGTTGGTCCCTTAAAACCAGGTGCAGGAGTCGATAAAGATCTACCGGAAGTTGGGGACCTATTTATTACTGGTATCGTCAATTTTTCAGGCTTTTTAGATCATATGCTCTTACAAACAACAAGACTTAATGTAGTAATGTCTCTCGCTGATCAGATATGCCTGGGTATTAATTATTGTATTAATCAACTAAAAGCCTTAACTGTAAATAGTTAAACTATTTTAATCCGGACTCTTCCAAACTCTTTCTATAGTATACAACAGCTTCCGATATAGTTGACGCCAACCCAGCATGAATCGTATTAATTAATGAATCCAAATGATCCAAGGTCATAAGGTCTTTCCCTATAAATGGTTCGTACTCATTTGCTAATTTCAGGGTTAAGGCCTTAATCTTTTCCTCCGCCTCTAGGCGATCCGAAGACACCTTATTATATTCTGCCTTTAGGCTATTTAGCTTCTCTTCATAATGTCCCCTAATATCGTTTGATATCACATGGCTTGTGGTTGAATCGAAAACCTCTAGCGCTTCCTTCTTCTGTTCTAAGATATCAGCTGCTTCCTTTTCCAGCTTGTGCAACTCTTCATCGAAGTTCTCCAAACCATAGGAACTTTCGTCCCGATCTTTTTTGATGTTTCTTTTTATAACTGCGATTTTTTTCTTATTCGCTCTGATATTCTTTCTAATCCCATTAACTTGCCTAAACTCTTCCAGATGCTTGTCTTTTGTATGGTTTCCTATTAGTACATAAAGGGTAAAAAAAATGGCTGCGGTAATAATAAAAATAATAATTAAGTATGGAATCTTCTCTTCCGGTAATACAAGAAAATAGATCCCACAGGGGATAGCTAAAAGTATAATCACCAAGGTAACTAGGAGGATAAGAAAATCCGTAAATGCTTTCGGTAAATATAAGGCATAGAAAATCTTGGAGTTACAGATGGATGGTATATGCTTAGAGCGAAAGATGGCTTTCGCCTCCTGCTTTAGCTTCTTGTTTTCTTCTCTTAAAAATGCGGTTTCTTCTGAGATTCTCTCAGAAACTTTTGAATTCTTATACTTATCCCTCTTATCCTTTGTCTTCTTAATTTTTGCTTTTGTCTTACTTATCTGATCATCAAAGGTTTCTTCAATTTCCTGTCTTCGTTTCTTTGTTGTTCTTTGAATTTCTTCTGATAAATCTTTTTCTAAATCCTCAACTTTTTTTGCAAGTTGTTTTTCTCCTTGAAGCAGGGTATTATATTGGGCTTGAGTCCCTTGCAAATCAAGTAGATGATCTTTCATCACATTTAATGTCTCAACTCCACCGGTTAACAGATTATTACCTTCCATCTTAATCCTCCCTGTAAAATTTATAAATTAAAACAGAAAATCAATGTTCTTGTCTAACTAAATCAATTTTACTATTATATGGAATTAAGGTCAATGATTGTATCCTAATTTATTTTACCTTATCTTACATAGGTTACATAGCCTTCCGCTTTTTATTTTTACTCCACATTTTTCACATTGAAACCAGGCAAATTTGGATTCTTCAGAAAACTCAAATCGCTCTTCACGTACCCATTCTAGCAATTGATTGGCAGATACGCCATTCGCCTGTGCAATTTCCATGATGGTGGCTTTCGGATTGGCCATGATATAGTCTCGTACCTGAGTAAATTTTTCTTGCTCCTCTTGAATCATAGGTTTTAGGGATATTTTCACATCATTATTTGTATTCTTGTCATTATCCTTTGATATTAAAATTCGACAATTCGGACATAGCTCAGGTCCGTAAATATATTTGAATAATCTTCTACAGTTTTTACATGCTCGTACTTCCATTTCTTATCCCCTTGTCTCTGATTCTGTGTCATTTTTATTCTCATGTTGATGTAAATATATTTTATTCCATAGCATGAATATGTTCAATAATATTTCTAAGATTTTATCCAGATATTAAAAAATATTATTTAATTAAAAATCCGGAAAATCTCTTATATATAAATGATCTTAGAAAGTTCGATGAATCTATCTTTATAAACATTAAAAACCATAGAGTGAAGTATGTTTTTTTCGCCCTATGGTTTCAAAGTAAATCTCTTTTATAAATTTTTAACATTGTGTGCCCGAAAAGAGTTAATAATTGCAAGTATAGTAACGCCTACATCTCCAAAAATTGCTGCCCACATAGTCGTGTAACCGATCGCACTTAACATAAGGATCAATATTTTAATACCGATTGCTAAGACAATGTTTTGATTTGCTATTCCCAGAGTCTTTTTTGAAACTCTAATAGCCGTAGCAATTTTCGAAGGTTCATCGGTCATGATTACAATATCCGCCGCTTCAATTGCTGCATCCGAGCCCAGACCACCCATAGCAATACCAATATCCGCACGGGCTAGGACGGGGGCATCATTAATACCATCACCAACAAAGGCCAGCTTACCATTTTCTGATTTCTGAGATAATAACTCTTCTACCTTCTCTACTTTGCCCAATGGCAATAATTCGGAATATACTTTATCTATGTTCAGTTGCTTAGCCACTTTAGAAGCAACATTTTTCATATCCCCAGTTAACATGATAATTCTTTTAATATTTGAACTCTTAAGTTCCCGAATTGCCAGTGCAGAATCGGATTTTACCTCATCAGCAATAATAATATATCCTGCATATACTTTATCAATTGCTACATGTACAATCGTTCCAACTAGCTTACCTTCATAATATGCTATTTCTTTTTGTTTCATGAGCTTATGATTACCAACTATAATCTCTCGGCCATCCACATATGCAACAACACCATGACCGGAAATCTCCTCAACATTTGTAATACGTCCATGATCGATACTCTTACCGTAAGCTTGCTTTAAAGAGCCGGATATGGGATGGGTTGAAAAACTTTCTGCATAGGCTGCTAACTCCAATAGTTCTTCCTCGGTAACTCTTTCCGGATGAATTTCCTGAACCTTAAATACACCCTTAGTTAAAGTTCCGGTTTTATCAAAGACCATAATCTCTGTCTTTGCCAGTGCTTCTAGATAATTACTACCTTTAATCAATACTCCCTTTTTCGATGCTCCTCCAATTCCACCAAAGAAGCTTAAGGGGATTGATATTACAAGGGCACAGGGGCATGAAACAACTAGAAAGGATAAGGCCCGGTAGATCCAAACACTGAAAGTTGCATCTTTTATTATAAGAGGAGGTATGATTGCGAGAAAAACTGCTACGATAACAACGATCGGTGTATAATAGCTTGCAAATTTAGTAATAAATTGTTCTGAGCGTGATTTTTTACTACTCGCATTTTCAACTAGATCTAAAATCTTACTTACTGTTGATTCCTCATACTCTTTTGTTACTTCTGCCTTAATAACACCATTTATATTAATACATCCACTTAAAATCTCATGTCCTACTTCGATATCCCGAGGTATGGACTCACCCGTAAGAGCTGAGGTATCGACCATGGAATTCCCTTCGATCACGATACCATCAAGAGGTACCCTCTCTCCTGCTTTGATAACAATAATATCTCCGATTTGGACCTCATCAGGATCTACCTTAATAAGCTGAGACCCTCTTTCCACATTGGCGTAATCTGGGCGTATATCCATAAGGCTAGCGATCGATTTCCTTGACTTGTCAACCGCATAGTCTTGAAACAATTCACCAATTTGATAAAAGAGCATTACAGCAACACCTTCCGGATATTCAGAAATTAGCATTGCACCTATCGTCGCAACAGACATTAAAAAGTTTTCGTCAAAAACTTTACCCCGTGTAATATTTTTTAAAGCTCTTAATATAACATCTCCTCCTACCATAATGTAGGAAGCTAAATAAAAAACAATATTTAACCAATTCATGTTTAGATCGATCATTAAAGCAGCAAGAAGAAGCAATGTGCCAATAATGATTCGCCAAATTCTTTTTTTCATAACCCACTTCCTTTATGCTTCATTATAGTATGTATAATCTGAATACATGAACATATATTCAGATTAATAACAAAAAAATTCTAATATTTATACTTAAGCCTTCTTCATGGTTGTTTCCGGCTCAATATCCTTAACAATTTTCTCTGCTGCCTTTATTATCGTAGCCATTTTCTCATCTTCCCCTTCGATTATTAGCTTTTGCGTAATAAAATTGACAGAAGCTTCCCTTACACCATCAAGACCATTGATCGCCTTCTCCATTTTTGCAGCACAATTAGCACATCCTAGTCCTTCCAAAACGAATCTCTTTTTCATTATATCGATCCTCCATTTTTGATTTGATTGACCTATCATATTTCTATCTATGAGTTTATTTAATGATAACAATTTATTCGATCAATATTTCTCTTATGACCAATGAACACTTGAACAAGTATTCATATGTTAATGTAAAAAATCTCACTATTATGTTTTGATTACTTTTTCTCATTTATGTGAATTAATCCTTGATCAAAAATCTGTCTAATATGATCATCATCTAAAGAATAATAGACTACTTTACCGTCTTTTCTATTCTTCACTAGATTTGCTTGCTTTAGGACTCTTAACTGATGGGAAATCGCTGATTGCGTCATGTTAAGTAGTGCGGCAATATCGCAAACACACATTTCAGCTGCATCCAAAGCCCATAGTATTTTAATTCTCGTTGAATCTCCAAATACTTTAAAAAATTCTGCCAAGTCATAGAGGGTCTCTTCCTCTGGCATCTTACCTTTTACTTCATGGACAACATCTTCATGTATTACATCACAAGAGCATCGTTCAATTGCTTCTGTCTTCTTAGTCATCATACCACCTCTCTTTTGTTAGCTCATAGAAAAATCTATTATATGAACAATTATTCATATGTTCATATTTACATTATATTCCCATTCGTCTGTTATGTCAATCATTTTGATTTAAAATAGTTATAAGATTTAAAAAACCATAGTTCTAAGGCATGCTTATACCTTTTCCCTATGGTTTTTCACTCTCTTTAACGATCTCCCGGCATATCGCTTTATAGCTTGGGAAAACGCTATCTATATACATAATAAACCGATGCTATAATTCTACTCTACCTTCTAAAGCACGAAGTAAGGTCACTTCATCAATATACTCCAGGTCTCCTCCTACCGGAATGCCACTGGCGATTCGACTAACCTTTATGCCGGCTGGCTTGATTAGCTTACTAATGTACATAGCGGTTGCTTCTCCTTCTAGGCTGGAATTGGTTGCAATGATAACTTCATCCACATCCCCTTGAAGCCGCGTCATCAATTCCTTGAGTTTAATATCCGCAGGGCCAATTCCTAGCATTGGCGAGATTGCTCCATGGAGTACATGATAGACACCTTCATATTTTCCGGTTTTCTCATAGGCTGCCAGATCTCTAGGGTTCTCTACCACCATAATTTGTCGTTTATCACGCTTTGGTGAAGAGCAGATTGGGCAAAGTTCCTTATCTGTTAATGTGATACATTCCTTACAATAACGGATGTTACGCTTTGCATCAATAATGGAGTTAGACAGATTTTTCACCTGTTCCTCCGGCATATTTATGATATGGAAAGCCAGCCTCTGAGCTGTTTTCGTACCTATCCCAGGTAGTCGTGATAATTCCTCTATTAATTTACTAATTTGACTACTGTAATAATCCATTAGAAAGGAAATCCTCCAAGGCCACCTAATCCACCGGTGATTTGGCTCATTACTTCGGAAGATTCTTCTTCCATTTTACGAAGAGCTTCATTGCTTGCTGCTACAATTAGATCCTCCAGCATCTCAATGTCATCTGGATCCACAACTTCCTCTGATAATTTAACAGAGACGATTTCTTTTTTACCAGATACTTTAACAGTTACTGCGCCGCCACCTGCACTAGCTTCCCATTCCTTTTCCTCAAGCTCCTTCGTTTTCTCTTCCATCTGTTTTTGCATTCTTTGAGCTTGCTTCATTAAGTTGTTCATATTACCCGGAATACCGCCTCCGGGAAATCCACCTCTTCTTGCCATTCTATTTTCTCCTTTCAACTATCAGCATAATTTTTATATTAAATAAGAATAATGAGATTTGCTTGATACTACTAATCCTGATACTCGATCGGTACCTTAATTATCTTTGTAAGATCCAGCACATGATCCATTCTCTCTTTTTCCTTATTCAAGTACCTTGTCTGAATCTGTACCTGCTTTTGTATTAATGATGCTATGGTATCCTTGATTAGTTGAATATGTCCTTCCCGCTCAATTAGTTCCTTATCTAATTCCTCGGTAGTAACAATCACGAGCCCTTGGCCCTCAGTACTTAGAGTAGCTCCTTTTAATACCATACCTAATGCAGGTGCTTTCTTACTAATCTGTGTTATTAGACCCTTCCAGTTTCTCGCTACTTCTTTAATATCCTCTGGCAAGGCATCCGGCAAGTTCGAAGGCTTTTGAAGCTCCGGTTCCGGGATTACTTTCGTATCAGTAGCTTTAGAATCCGTAGAAACAACAACACCTTTTTCCAGCTTCTCCTCCAAAATCTTTATCCGATCTATAAGAGAATCATAGCTTTGTTCCATTTCAGGTCTGCATAGCTTAATCAATGCGATTTCTATCAAAATTCTTTTTCTCGATGCATAACGTATTTGATTAGATAACTCAGAAAAAATCCGGATATAGCGGATTATGGTTTGCTCCTCTATCTGCATTGCTTCCTTTTGTAGGATAGCCATGTTTTCAGAGGACACCTCTATAATAATGTCGGATACATCCTCGGAACTTTTAATCAGTAAAAGATTTCTCAAATACCAGATAAATTCAATAACAAACTGTCCCAGTTCTCGTCCATTCATTTCGATGTCTTCCAGAAGCTTCATACAACCAATTGCATTTTGCTCTCGAATATCTTGCAGAAGTTTTGAGAATACTTGGGTATCAACCGCTCCAAGAACCTCAAGTACGTTGTCATAGGTTAATTTTTTTCCAAGGTAAAATGAGATACATTGATCTAAAAGGCTCAAGGCATCACGCATGGAGCCATCACCGGCACGAGCAATATACCGAAGTGCTTTCTCCTCGGCTTCTATATGTTCAATCTCCATTAATTCCTTTAATCGGTCTGTAATAATATCAATGGTGATTCTTTTAAAATCATACCTCTGGCAACGGGAAAGGATCGTAACCGGAATCTTATGGACCTCTGTTGTAGCCAGGATAAAGATCACATAAGACGGTGGCTCCTCTATGGTTTTTAGCAGAGCATTAAATGCACCGGTGGATAGCATATGAACCTCGTCAATGATATACACCTTATAACGACCTTCCGTCGGAGAATATCTTACTTCTTCAACAATCTCTCGGACATTATCCACACCGTTGTTGGAGGCCGCATCAATTTCTATAACATTCATGGATGTTTGTGTGGCAATTCTTTTACACATGGTACATTCATTGCAAGGATTCCCATCCACAGGATGCTCGCAGTTTACTGCCTTTGCTAGGAGCTTTGCTACCGTCGTCTTACCGGTACCCCTAGTTCCACAGAATAAGTAGGCATGCCCTACTCTTTCTGCCATTATTTGATTTTTTAATGTGGTTACAATAGGTTCCTGCCCCTTAACGTCATCAAAATTATCCGGGCGGAACTTTCTATAAAGAGCCGTATAGGACATACGCAACTCCCTTTCTATAATCCTCATGCAACTTATTTCTTTTGCAGGAGTGCTTGCTTAAATTGTTCATTTATAGTAATTAATAGCTCCACCAGACTGGGATCAAAAAGCGTTCCCTTACCTTCCTCGATGATTTTCATAGCCTCATCATGGGAGTAAGGTTCCTTATAGGATCTCCAAGAAGTAAGTGCATCATAAACATCAGCAATGGTTAAAACCCTGACATACAGCGGGATCTCCTCACCCTTTAATCCTTCCGGATAACCCGTACCATCCCATCGTTCATGGTGATAATATGCCATATCCTTAGCTAGATTTAGCCACCTAGTCTCACCGGTTTGGGCTATTATTTTCTCAAAGGCCTGTTTACCAAGAATGGTATGCTTCTTCATGGATTCGTATTCTTTGTTATTCAGCATCGAAGATTTCCGAAGGATATCATCATTAATACCAATCTTACCAATATCATGAAGCGGAATTGATCTTAGGATATCCTTGACATCCTGTGGATTAATCGTATCCTTATACTTCTCCTGCCGCATAACTTCTTCTAGTAAGATTCGAAAATATACGGACGTATTTTTTAAATGACCGCCTGTTGTTTCATCACGGAATTCAACCAATTCTGCAAAACTAACACTGATTGCATCCTGAAATCTTTCTGCATTCGTTTCGTCTTCGCGATAGTAATATAACTCTAAATAGTTTTTTACTCGGTTACATAGGGCATCCGGTACGATCGGTTTCGTTATCAGATCCGCTGCACCTAGTTTTATTGCTCTAGCTTGCCCATTCCAATCTTCTTGATCGACGATCGCAAGAATGGGAAGGTTGTCTATCCCTAAAAATTTATTAATCCCCTCCAAATGAGCAATGGAATCAAGTATTGTTCCTGAAAGTAGAAGTAGCTTCGGATTATCCTTACCAATGCAGATTATGGCTTGATCTATCGATGTAGCCAAAGACACCTTATAATTTCTCTGTAAGGCCAACTCTGTAGTTTTGAGTGTTTCCATATCCGTGTCTACTATCAAGACATGCTCCATCCGTGCACCCCGTCCGATCATTTCTTAGTTGCTTCTTACTATCTTTTGTAATTATAGCATTATGATATTTTAAAATCAATCATAGATACATCCTACTTAGTCGGCTTCCGTTTTCTGAAAATGCTGATAATCTTTGGAGTTTTTCCAATCTCCGCCCCAGGTAAAACCACGCTCTGTAAATGCTTTATAGCAGAGATCGTCCTTCTTAATATAGTAAGGACAATCTATGGAGCGATCCGCATATTCTGTTCCGTTTTCCGGGAGTACTACCGTTTTACCCTCTATCGTTCTAACATAAGGGTTATAACGGGGGTTAATATCAATAGCGAGTCCATCACTGTGGGAAGATCTTTTCTTCGTTCCATCAATAAATCGGAAGTTAAATGCAGAACTATTATTCGCTGCCATGGAAGCATTATCATCTGCATTATATTCATCCACAAGAACCATTCTTTCAATCGGATAATCCTTTTCATAAAGTTCCTTAAAAATCTCAATAATATCTTCCGCAATGGACTTATTCACGATTAGCTCGCCAATCTGTGTTTTATCTTCAAAGTTTTTATGAAGTACTCTAACATAACGAAGGTCACTATAGGGAACATCGCAATTCTCCCCATAGGATTTACCGTTAATTCTGGATTTAACCTTATCATCAATCTTAGATGAATAAAACAGATCCTTCCACTCCACATTTTTTAAATCCATAGTATCCAATATGGCACCCGCTTCTTTTATTTTAATGTCGATAAGCGAAGCCTCCTTGGTATTAGCCGCATCCTTCCCCATAGAATCATTTACCCCCTTAACTGCTTCTTCAGTAGCAGACTTTTCCGCTTGGCCTGTTTCCAAATCCGGTAATGCATTTGATTCCTGTACAATTACTTCATTCTGTTCATTGTTGCTAACCTCTTCTTGTATATCTAGTTCATCGGTATTTAGCTGTTCATCCCTGGGAACAAGCGAATCCTCCTCTGAGAAATCCTTCTTGGTACCGCAGGATACAAAAAAGCTGCTTAAAAGAATCATACCCATTACCAAACTTCTTCTTGCCATGGTTAGTCCTCCTCAATCACATGAATCTCCAAATAGTCAAAATCAATGGTTTCCATAAAGTTATCCTGGGTAAACCGCGTCTTATCATGACGTTTGAAATCATTGATCGTAGAATCCAGCCAGATTGGTTTGGACAGATCGAAGGTATAGCAAATCTCATCCATAGCAGCAAAGACTTTTTGTGTTCTTCTTAACTCTGTGCTATCGTTACAAACCACCATATCTTTTAACATATGATTATCTTTAAAAATTTTTGCCCATAATCGAAACATACATGTCCTCTTTCTAACTCATCCTGTCGACCTTATGATACGCTATATCATTACCCAAGTTAAACAATACTTATGATAAAGATTATATGCGTATGAACAGTCTTTAAACAGGAAAACCATTGCTAAATACTGTATATCAGTATATAATTAAGTAATAGTAACCGTATTTTATTATATATGAATATAGGAAAAATAGAAAGTTAATTTCTTTAAATATAAGAGGGATCGTAATGGAAGGACAGAAACGTAGAGAAAAAATTATAAAAATATTAAGTGGAAGAATGGAGCCCATAACTGGTAGTGAATTATCAAAGATGTTGGGTGTAAGCCGTCAGGTTATTGTACAGGATATCGCCCTACTAAGAGCATCTGACATTAATATCCTATCCACAACCAAAGGTTATCTGATCTATCCCTCCGACCATTCAAAAGCCAAACGATCAATCAAAGTAAAACATTCTACGGATCAGATTGAAGATGAATTATGTACGATTGTGGATAATGGAGGTAAACTACTAGATGTATATGTCGTACACGAGATCTACGGTGAAATCACTACGGAGCTAGTGATACAGAATCGTCAGGATGTGTATGATTTCGTTAAAAAAGTGAAGGAACAAAAAATCGTTCCATTAAAAGAATTAACTGCCGGTGTTCATATGCATACGATTGAGGCTGATTCAGAAGCTACCCTTGATCGGATTGAACGGGCCTTGATGGAAAAAAATTATTTATATAAGGGTGAAATTTAATAGATAAAAATAGCAATAAAAGAAAAAGTGAGCCTGTCCCTATACAGCTGTAAATTTATCGATTCAGCGGTATCTATCCGGACAGACTCACTTAATTTTTACAGATCATCGTCTTGCTTCCTTTAGCGAAGTAACAACATCGGGTTTACTGTTTTTTCATCTTTTAAGACCATGAAATAAAGATTACTTCCTTCCACGGAATAGTACTTCGTAGGTTTTGCTATCGCACCGATAACTTCACCTTCATTCAACTTGTCACCAACCTTAACTTTTAAGCTATCCTCGTCTAGTTGGCCGTATATCAAGCTATATCCATCCCCAATGGCTGTCGTTACTGTATGACCAGTTTCTTCGTTCCATTCCACCTTTGTAACAATACCTTTGGCTGCTGCTTTAACCTCAGTACCTACCTCAGCATCTATAATAACTGCCGGGTTACATTTATAGAGCATTAAAGTAGCATGATAAATAGTATGGTCCATACTATAATTCATAATAACATTACCATTGACAGGCCAGAGGAGACCTTTATCTTTATTAAAGGTAAGGCTATCCAATACGGGTCTTGATTCTGCCTGTACTTTTGTACCGTTTGTTTCAATAGCATCCGGTACTGTTTCCTCTTCGGCTACTTCTGCCGGCTTATCCTGTGTCGTTGCCGTAGGTTCTTTCGCCAGATCAATACCTTCCTCTTCTGCTTCCGTAAACACGTCATATTCTAACAAACTATCATTGTCCACTACTTGATCTGTAGTATCATTTGTGTCAGCACCCTCAGCTAAATTGTCTTGTTTAGGATTAACAATTTCATCCGATGCCTGGTTATTCTCAGCTAATTCCGATTGATTGTCCTCAGCTGCTATGTTATTATCGGGTTCATCATTCAAATCCACAAAATCATTTCCGTCATTATTCTGACTGGATAAGTTGGACCCTATGATTGCTACTGCTGCTATTGCGATAACTCCGACAAATAATAACACATAATAACCTTTTCCTTTGAAAAATTCAGAAAATCTGTTCTTTTTCACTGTTATCACCTCATCCTATATTCTTCTCAGATCGTAATTGATTTATACCTAAGTCATTTACCGAGTTCGATAAATTTTCTATCCTTTGTATTGTGTAAAAATTCATCTTACGTGAAGTGATTTTGTTTATTTAAAAAATCAGATAAGTACTTACCTTATTATCCCCAATATAATTTTTTTTAATCGAAACTTTATTCTTGATATTGACATTTCATAATAAAGTTATAAAATAAAAATACGCGGATATAGTTTAATGGCAGAATGCAAGCTTCCCAAGCTTGAGGTGCGGGTTCGATTCCCGTTATCCGCTTAAAGAAAATAGAGGTCTGTGGCACCGATAGGTGACATAGACCTCTATTTTTATTTAAGTAATTATAAAAGTGAGTCGGGAAGAATAAAACAGGAGCCCGATGGCGAGTGTTTTATTCTTCCGAAGCTTTGCCACGTTTTTAGGCAAAGCTTTTCCCGTCTATCCGTGATGCAATTCATATAAGGGGGCGGGAATAATAAGATGCGAACCCTCTGGTGATCATCTTTTATTCGTCCTAAGAATTGTCCGTGATTACACGGGTATGGCTTTTTCCTGATTATCTATTTATATAAAAATAAGTATAAGGCACAACTCTAGGTGACATACCCTTCTGTTTTGGTATGTAATTATATAAGTATTAATTAAATCATCCAAGTGCGTCTATTTTCAGCTAAATTAGTTTTCTTTTTGTATTAAACTGCCTTATGAGGACCATATCCATGCCATCTGAGGTTTCGGTATCATGGGATTTTTATATTTTTTAATTCCATATTTTTATATATATAATATACTAATTTATAAAAGAGATAACCCGATATGAGTATTAATAAATTATAAGTAACACCTCTATTCCCTATTTTCAACTATCCCCCAATGTAGTATAATATGTAAGTTATATAAACAAATATATTTACTTAAAAACAATTAGAAATACACTAAATTAGCCTACTACCAAAAAGAAAATTCAACAATTAATTGATATATGCTGCGGTTCATCTTAAAAACACAGAAAACCAGTGGTACTAATCATTAATCATTGACGCTTAAAAGGTGACTAACAAACTCCACCGATTTTACTTAGCGAATAATGGAGTATGGCAACAGAATATGTACCATGGTTGTATGTGAAAA
>JAAYQP010000127.1 GCA_012519195.1 Clostridiales bacterium
AATTTACCAGCTACTATTTCTTTGCATCGGCCTATCCCGTATTAGGCATCTCCGCTTTCCTATCGATTCTATGCTGCCATATACTGTTAGAGCAAACCGGTACCTATGAAGCTTGTTTTATCTATACCTTTCTAACAGTATTTATCAGCTTGATTGTAACTGCTTTAACCTATTTTAGTTCCGATCAATCCACATTTATTATATATTCGAATCTCCTGAATGGCATCGTTGCCTTAAACTGGCTAATCCCTTCAATCCATTGTTTTATCCGCTATATGACTGGATATGGTTCAAGGATAAAACAATATTCAGCCTTTTATCGAAACAATAGCATTATCTTCCTTCTATTTTATCTAGCCATCCTAATTTATGGCTCTTTTTCTAAAGATGCATTTCCTTGGGTTTATCGAGCAGTCATATGGGAAGATACTGCGAACTTTACCCCATTCTTAGTTTTATCCAGACAAATAGAGGATTATCTATATGGTATGATTCCTCTTAGCGATATCTTTGAATATGTAGGAAGCAGGATTCTTTTCTTCCTTCCTTATGGATATTATATTGCCCTATTAACTAGAAGAAAATCCCGCTTGATTAAATACCTATCTTTTTTAATCCTACCACTGATGGTAGAAGTTTTTCAGTATTTCTTTTTTATCTCACGATGTGATCTTGATGATGTTATTTACGCTTACATCGGGGCAATCCTTGGATCTGTGTTATTTTATTTAACGAATGCGATTTTCCATGGAATCTCGGGAAAGGAGTTTCTTGAGAGAGAGCATTATTACGGCTCTAGCTCTCTTCATTTTTAGCTCCTTTGATCAAGCTCATGCTTTCCCCAGAATTCATCGAGAGTGGACCGCATCGTAGCCCGGTTAACGATTACATTGGGATACCATTCCCGTGGAAATAACCGGGCATATTGATTCCCAGTAAACCTTTCATCCAAGAGAAGAATGACTCCACGATCCTCTTGGGTACGGATCACTCTTCCAGCAGATTGCAGCACCTTATTCATACCTTGGTAGAGGTAGGCATATTCAAATCCCCTATGATTTCTTTCATCAAAATATCCTCGGAATAATTCCCTTTCATTACAAACCATTGGTAAACCCGTTCCTACAATTATCGCCCCAATTAACCGATTACTTTTCAGATCAATCCCCTCACTAAATATTCCGCCCATAACGCAGAAGGCTATTCTGCTTTTTTGTGGATTTGGGATAAAATCTTCTAAGAAAAGTTCTCTCTCCTCTTCTGTCATACTACTACTCTGCACAGCGATACCTTCTATCTCATCCTCTAAAATTTCTGCGATTTGCATTAGCATCTGATAGGAAGGAAAGAACACCATATAATTACCGATTTTTGCACTTGTAAAGTCTTTAATGTAATCGGCTATTTTTCGATACTCCATTTCATTTCTTCTTGAATATTTCGTACTGACATCATTTCCAATCATAATCAGCCGATTCTCAGGTAAAAAGGAAGTTGGTGCATATACTGCATAATCTTCCTTCTGTCCCCCTAGTTGTTCCTTATAGTAGTTGATCGGTAGAAAGGTTGCTGAAAATAACACACTACTTCTTCCCCTTGCCATGCAATTATATAGATTATTTGAGGGATCCATACATTGGAGTTTAATACGGAAGCGATCCCCTTCATCATAATCCGTATAGATGGTATATTTATCATCAAGGTTTTCAAATATATTTAGAAAGTGGCGGACATCAAAATATAAACGAAGGATCTCCTCTTTGCCTTCCATTACATGGTTCTCCTGAAGGAAGGTCTCATATTCTGTCATGAGTCGCATCAGATTCATACAAAACCCATCCACATTATCTACAACTTCAAATTCATCACAATCTCTTTTTAACATTAAAAGATCCTTATTACAACGATCCAGCTGCTTTGCCAGTTTGACACTTTTCTCTTTGATTAGTTTTTTTACTTCTAGAAAATGATCCTTATAAAGGATGGCACTATACATTTCTCTTGCCCGATCCACTAAATTATGAGCTTCATCTACCAGAAAAACATAATCATTCTGTTTTTCATTTTGAAAAAATCTACGTAGATATACGTTAGGATCAAAGGCATAATTGTAATCACAGATGATGGCATCCGCCCAGAGGGTAACGTCAAGTCCCATTTCAAAAGGACAGACGCAATGCTTCTCTGCATAGAAGCTTATAAGATCTCTCGATATCTCATTCTCATTGGTTAAAAGATCGTAAACCGCATCGTTAACTCGGTCAAAATACCCCTTTGCTCTTTCACAGGCACCTGGGTTGCAATCCGGCTTATCTAAGATACAGATTTTATCTTTTGCAGTTATGCTAACAACTTTTAAGGTCATACCCTTTTCACGAAGAATGCGAAAGGTATCCTCTGCAACCGTCCGAGTAATCGTTTTGGCTGTCAGATAAAAGATCCTCTCAACCAAGCCTTCTCCCATGGCTTTAACAGAGGGAAAAATCGTAGATATGGTTTTACCTACTCCCGTTGGTGCTTCGATAAATAGCTTTTTTTTTCGAAGAATCGTTCGGTAAACACCCTTTACCAACTCATTCTGTCCTTTTCGATAAGGAAAAGGAAAATCCACCATTTTAATCATCGCATCCCTGCTACTTGTCCATGTAATCTGCCAAGCAGCCCATTTTGCATATTCCTCCACAAGCTCTTGAAACCAAAGTTCTAATTCTTTATAGGAGAATACTTCTTCAAAATACTTAATGTCCTCACTTTCTAGATTGCAGTAAGTAAGACGTGTTCCTATACAAGTGTGATCATATTTTTCTGCATAGATATATGCGTAACACATTACTTGAGCCCGATGAACCTTCACTGGTTCTTTCAAAAGGGACAAATCCATATAAACCCCTTTGATTTCATCAATTGTTATTTCAGGCAATTCCTCCGTCTTCTCTTCAAATAAATTTAAGGTAAAATCATTCTCTTGCACTTCATTCGTAATGATACCGTCTGCTCTGCCCTCTACTGTTAAATGAAAAGTGATATCATCCCTTGTTACAGGAACACTAATACTTAAGGGAACTTCAGCAGAATAATTGGATCCCATCTGTTTTTGTAGCTTACGATGCATTCTGCTACCAGCTTGCATCGCATCCGTCTCATTTCGGGTCCTTGTGTTGTCTAAATCACCGCTTCGCATAATAAACTCTACCAAATTTCGCACCGATATTTTTATGCTTCTGATCTCATCCTGCATAAAATCCTCCCTTCTCCTCAAACTCATCTAGCTAAGCAGGCCATAAAACTCCTATTAAAAACCAAAGCCTTAGCATTCTTCGTAAAATTACGAAAATGTTAAGGCTTCATAAATTCTGCTCTTAATTAATTATATTCTAACATACATCGAATTAATTGCCAAGCAATCATATATAATCAAAGTAATCCTCATCTTCATCGTATAAACCATAGATGTAATTTTTCGTCCAGTCCTTCTTGGAGACTCTCTTCTCCTTCATCTGTGAACGTTTTGGTTTAACATAATCATCATGGGATTCTTCGCGATATTTTTTCTGCACAACTTTCTTTTCTCTCTCTAAACGCCGAATAGTTTCTAACTTATCGATTGGTTGGTCTATTTCTTTGTTCTGGTAGTTTTTTGTTCCTGAGGTTCTATGGTTTTTCGAGCCTTTCGTATCATACTCTTCATCCTTATCATAGTCTTTCGAATAGGAGGAAGCTCTATAACCACTCTCTTTCGCTTTCACATGATTACCCTTTGGGTTATAAGATGCACCAGTCCGGTTTTTCGTCTGGTTATTCATATCGCGCTTCATATAATTACCGGTTCTGCTCTCATTTGCGCTGGTCGTAGCCACCAAAATGTACCCCTCTCTACAAAATTTCCTTATGAAATCTACTATTAACATAGTTTATACGTATTTTATTTTATGCTTTTTTTACATAAAGTCAATATATTTTTTTTAATAAAATTAGAATTATAGTTGCTTTTTCCGATCCAATCTGGTACATTCTTCTTGTATTCCTAGATTTCATTTTTTGGTAATTAATAGGAATCGATTGAAATTTACTAGATTATTTTTTGCTTAATTTATGTATGAAATATTGATAAATTCATATGATAAATTATGCAGGAGCATCTATAGTAAATTTTTCTATACAAATGAATTTAAATCATTTATTAGTTATTAATTTAAAAAGTGAGGTAGTATTATGAGCGAACACAAGCATACCGATCATTGCGGTTGCGGACATGATCATGATTTTGAGCATGATTTCATTACTTTATCCCTAGATGATGGTACAGAGTTAAATTGTATGGTACTTGAAATCTTCTCAGTAAATGACAAAGATTACATTGCGCTTCAGCCAGAGGAAGGATCTGAAGATGAGGACAACGTATTTTTATACCGTTTCATTGATCACGAGGATGGTGAACCCGAACTCTTAAATATCGAAGATGATGATGAGTTTGAGGCGGTAGCAGATGCCTTTGAAGAAATGCTGGATGCATTAGAATACGACGAGATGTTTGACGATGACGAACTAGAAGAGGAAGAATAAATATCTAGTAACAAAATTATTGTAATGAAAAAGCATCCTCCTTTCGTAGTAATTATTGTAGATAATTGCGAAACTTAACTATTGCTTCCATTTTATATACAACATATATAGTTTCTGAGCGAAGTTTGCGTGCTTACACGCCACGGAGCGAAGAAATTAGTATATGTTGTATATATAATGACGGCATCTTACTAGTTTCGCAATTATCAATAATTATTGTTTAGAAAGGAGGATGCTCTCTTTTACGGGAATTTCCGTTTTTCTATATATTTAATTAGTTTTTTTACTTTTTTTCTTTGCATTATCTTTTATAATTTCTCCTATGAAGCGCGAGGGTTCCATCACCTTATTATATCTTTCTTTGGAACTAAGGATATAGAGATACTCCTTTGCCCTAGTCATGGCCACATAGAAGAGACGTCGCTCCTCTTCAATATCCGGTTCTAATACTGCTTTCTTATGAGGTGTTATCCCCTCATTGGCATCTATAATAAATACCACTTGATATTCTAATCCTTTGGAGCTATGCATGGTTGCAATTGTTATACTGTCCGTGTTTTTATTCCTACTAACGGCTGCCTGCCTTAGTAACTCCTCTTTATATTCTTCCATATGGGTGAACCATTCCGAATAGGTCTTAAATGCCTTGGCATTATCCTGAATTTCATCTAGAATGTCCAGAAGTTCATCCACTTTTATCTTTCTAATATCTGCATACTCCTTAAGGTATTCCTCATACCCAACACCACGCCTTATATAATTAATCGCCGCATAGGGATTCATCCCGGCAAGGAGAGCCAGATCATATTCAAACTGATCCAGTCGTTCCAACATCCAATTCTTATCTTCATAATAATCCTTAATTTCTTCAAAATCAACTTCCTGAGTATCAAAACACTCTCTACTGATATATCGCTTCGGACGGTTAATAATACGAAGGTAATGGCTGCGTTCACTACTTCCCATGGCAATTTTAATATAGGAAATTAGATCAAGGGTAATCCAATGTTCGTAAATATTCGGAAGATGTTCTCGCATACGAAATGGTATATTATATTCCATTAACTTATGTATTAGGGCTCCAGACCCAAGATTGGTTCGTACTAGAATGGCCATATTAGATAAGGATATCCCTTGCTTATGCAGATTTAATATTTCGTTGGCTAGCATTTGATTTTCCTCATTAAGGTTGGAAAATCTTTTTATGATAATATCTTTCCCTGCCCCTTTAACAGAACAGGTATCCTTATAAAATCTCTTTTGATTATGTTTTACAAGCCGGTTCGCCGCTTCAACTATATTTGATGTAGAGCGGTAGTTCTTATCCAGTACAATCTTTTTACAAGTCGGGTAATCCTCTGGAAATTGGAGCATAATCTCCGGCTTTGCTCCACGAAATCGATAAATGGATTGATCATCGTCGCCGACGATAAACAAGTTATTTCTTGGTGCAGCAAGCATTCGGATAATATCATACTGAATCTTATTAATATCCTGAAATTCATCAATTAAGATATATTGAAACTTATCCTGCCAAAGCTTTAAAATATCCTTTCGTTCGCTTAGAAGTTGATAGCAATAAAGCAGCATATCATCAAAATCAATCAGCCTTGCCCTTCTAAGCTTTTGATTGTATTCCCTATAGATGGTCCGAAATACCTCATCTGCACAATGTATGGAGTAATAGTTAGAAAGATCAATCTGGCTACCTTTTACTAAGCTGATTTCCGACAGAATATCATTCAAGAATTCCTTCTCGTCCTCAAACTCCAATCGTAAAGGACGGATTACTTCCTTAAGAAACTGAACTCTTTCCTCATCCCTGATAATGTTCTTTGCATTGAAGCGATAGGCATATTTTAGGATGGTAAAGAAAATAGCATGAAAGGTACCAAAGCTAACCCCGGTATGCTCTTTTCCTATAAGTGATAGGAAACGGCTCTTCATTTCATTCGCAGCTGCCTTTGTAAAGGTAATGACCAATATTCGATTTTGAGGGACCTGATGCTTTTCGATTAAATATTTTGTTCTTTCTGTGATAACTAAAGTTTTACCGGAACCCGGTCCGGCCAATACCAGCATTGGTCCATCCTTATGTTGTACCGCTTGCTCTTGTGCCTGATTCATTTGCATTCTATCTCTCCATTATTTCAAATACATTTAACTTTCTTGCCTGCTTATTTCATGTCAGATTGAATAAGGCTATCCTAACAATAATAAAGATCAGCGCCCTCACAAAATTTCGTGAAAAAGGCGCTGCTCAAATTAATGATGTGACAGCTTCATATATCGAAGTCTAACTTAACTTTTCAATTGCAAGTCGTATCCGGCGCAGACTCTCCTCTTTGCCAAGAATACTCATAATTTCATATGCACCACCAGGGGTTGATTGCTTTCCTGATACCGCGGTTCTTACTGGCCATAATGCCTGACCATTCTTAATTCCCTTCTCCTGTATATAAGACATAAGAACCTTTTCAATACTCTCCTCAGAATAATCATCAAGAGCTTCAAAAACAGGTAATAGATCTTTTAATACTTCCAGAGAACCCTCTAGACTTGTTTTCATTTTTTTATGAACATACATCTGGATATCATAATCGGGAAGCTCTTCAAAGAAATCGATCTTTTCCTTGATGTCAAGGAGGGTTTCAATTCGTGTTTTTATCAATGCAGCAATCCTGCGGTAATCTAGATCTTTGCTAATTACCTCTTTGATATAGGGAAGGGCTAAATTATAGAATTTTTCCTCTTCCATCATCTTAATATATTCCCCATTCATCCAACGGAGTTTAACAATATCAAACACAGCCGGGGATTTATTAATGTTATTATAGTCAAATAACTGAATCAGCTCCTCTAAGGAGAGGATTTCTCGATTATCTGGTGCACTCCAGCCCAATAATGCAACATAATTTACAATAGCCTCTGGCACAAACCCCTGTTCAAGCAAATCTTCAAAGGAGGAATGTCCACTTCGTTTACTTAATTTCTTGTGTTCCTCATTTGTGATTAATGGTAAATGAACATAAACTGGTTCCTCCCACCCAAAAGCCTCATAGAGTCTTGTATATTTAGGAGTAGAAGACAGGTATTCATTTCCTCTTACTACGTGGGTGATCTTCATTAAATGATCATCTACCACATTGGCAAAATTATAGGTAGGATAACCATCGGATTTTATGAGAATCATGTCATCCAGCTCTTCATTTTCTACCGTAATCTCACCATATATAACATCATGGAAAGTGGTAGAACCCTCCGTAGGAATATTCTGGCGGATAACATATGGTAATCCAGCAGCAAGATTTGCTTCAACCTCTTCTTTGCTTAAATGGAGGCAGTGCTTATCATATTTTGTAATAACCTTTGCTCCGTCGTCCTCTTCAACATTCATGTTACCCACGGTTGTTTTAAGACTTTCCAGGCGCTCCTTGGTACAGAAGCAATAGTAAGCATCGCCCTTTTCTACCAGCTTTTTCGCATATTCCAAGTAGATCCCCTTAGCCTGGCGTTCGCTCTGTACATAAGGACCATAGCCTCCATCTTTGTCCGGGCCCTCATCATGAATTAATCCGGTACCTTCCATGGTCCGATAAATGATGTCTAGGGCACCTTCCACAAACCGTTCCTGATCTGTGTCTTCTATTCTTAAAATAAAGGTTCCACCTTCATGTTTCGCAATCAAATACTCATATAGTGCTGTTCTTAGATTTCCTACATGCATTCTTCCTGTAGGACTGGGAGCAAATCTGGTTCTTACTTCACTCATTCTTCTCTTCCTCTCATTCATTTACTATAGCGTTTTTCGAATATTTTTTAATATATATTGTTAATATTGAAACCACCAAGATCCATTGTACTCTTCATAATACTTTTGAATAACGGACTATTTAAAAGAATTATCATCATAACAATAAAAATAATAAAATAGAGTATTGAAAAAATCAAGGTTGCCCTTGACCAATTTCTTTTACTGGTTGAAGTATTTTTAGTAAATGCCCAAACACAAAGCATAACCAGTGATATGATCCATCCGAAAGGTATAAATGTCGGTAAGAGAATAATTGCATAGGTTCCTAACCAATTCATAAATGAAATTGGCGGTTCATAGGCTTCCTTTTCTTGTGCCATGTTTCCTGCCTGACCTACTGGTTGCCCTTGAGGTACTGCATAAAAGGTATCTTGTATATTTTCACGAAAGGAACTTCCGCAATATTCACAAAAATTAGCGTTTTCATTCTGCGTATGTCTTCCACATGTATTGCATACCATAGCTTATTTTCACCTCTTTAGAATCGTTTTTCCCATTATACCATAACTTTGTTAAAAATCAAATTAGACCTAAACCAATTTTACCAACGTTGATTGTAAAACTAAATTCCAGTTCTCCAAAGTAAATGTGGAATTTAGTCTTTCTTAAATTCCAGTACACCTTTACAATTAAATTGGTTTTCCAATCCGCAGTGAAAGGAGTTATTATGTGTAA
>JAAYQP010000128.1 GCA_012519195.1 Clostridiales bacterium
GTATAGATAAAACAAGCTTCATAGGTACCGGTTTGCTCTAACAGTATATGGCAGCATAGAATCGATAGGAAAGCGGAGATGCCTAATACGGGATAGGCCGATGCAAAGAAATAGTAGCTGGTAAATTCAACAAGAATGGTTACTATACTTAATAAAACGATTAAAAAAAATATCTGGGTAAAGGAACGTCTTTGCATCTTTGCACCTGCTTTCTTTATAGAATCATTCGCAACTTCTCTTGCGTTATATTTACTTTAATATGGGAGCTATGGGCAGGAGTTTCGCCATCCGTATGGACTGCCAATTTCTGATCTGCTATAATCTCGATCGTAGAGCAATCAAAGGTCTCCACGCCCTTAAAGTGTATGTGCTTACCAAAGAGTATCGTTGGTAATAATACGATTACTTTTAACTTGCTCATCCCATGTACCATGGTAACACTTAATTTCCCATCGGTTGGATTTGCATGGGGAGCCATTGCAAGTCCTCCACCCTCATATTTGTGTATCATACTAGACACCAAAAGAATTTTCTTATAGGTGTCTTTTTTTGTTCCATCAATAATTACGGTTCCACTGGTCTGCTTCACAGTCAGAACCTGCTTAATAGCAATTGCTAAATATACTAACTTTCCTGCGCCAAAACGATTTAGCCTTTTCTTTAGAGGAGAGGAGGCTACCTCAAAGCAAACATTTGCATCATAGCCGATCCCACTAGAGCAGGCAAACTTTCTTGGAGGAATATCTTGATCAAGAAACTCAATCTTTCCATGGTCTAAGTATTCAAACCGTACCGGCTTTAATATTCTCTCTAAGGCTTTTACAGGATCCTTCGAAATTTTAAGACTTCTAGCTAAATCATTGCTAGAACCGGAAGGTATGTAACCTAATAAGATATCTTTATAGCTTTTAAATCCGTTAATTACTTCATTAACAGTACCATCCCCGCCTAAAACAACGATTCTCTTAATTTGATCACAGCTGTTACAGATTTGTTCTGCTATTTGTGTTGCGTGCCCGACAAACTTGGTAAAGGTTGCAGTGTAAGGGATCTCTTGATTGTCCAACTCTCTTTTCACAGTCCACCAATAACGTATTCCTTTGCCTGAGCTTGATTTTGGGTTAATTATAAAATGATACATCAAGTTTACTCTCCCTTGCTGCATGAGCCTAATTTCTTTATTAAATATTATATGAATTTAGTTTCCTTGTCAATGATTTGGAGATATTATCCTTGTAAATTCTACATAGATTTTAAGTTTAATACCTTTTCTGATTTTTTTAAACAGGCACAGAATTGGTTGTACCTCATAAGATATATAGAACAACAAACTGTATTATGTTGCTCGTGAATGAATGGAAAGGAGAGACTTATTAGATGGATAGACGGATGTATCGTGGAAATTATATGCCCGGTAATAGAAATGTATCTCCGTATAGATCAAAGCGTGATGATTGCTTCTGCGGTGGTATGCCAAAGGAATCCTGTGAGAGGATCTTGAATGATTATGAGAGTGGCTTTGAGCGTTATCCCCTTGGCATGTGCTATGTGCCATGGCAGCGTTTTGAAAATCTCTATGAAAATGAGTTTAAAGCGCTTGATCGTGGAACCCTCTTTAAAGATCTTGACTTAGAATTTTTAGGAAGGAGCTGTAAATAGTATGGATGGTATGAATAGAGATAAACTATTTGCCTGCATCATGGCCACGAGCTTTGTCATGGATGATCTAAGACTATTTCTGGATACCCATCCTAAGGATCAAGAAGCTCTAGACTACTGGAGGAAAGTTGAGAGAGTAAGAAACGAAGCAGTAAAGGAATACACAAAATGCTATGGACCAATTAGCATGTATGATGTTGATGTAGATGACAGATGGACCTGGGCAGAAGGACCATGGCCTTGGGAAGGAAGGTGCTAGTGTATGTGGACTTATGAGAAGAGATTACAGTATCCGGTTAAAATAACACAGTGTAACCCCAAACTTGCACAAGTGATTATGAGCCAGTTCGGTGGTCCGGACGGAGAGTTAGCAGCTTCGCAACGTTATCTGTCCCAAAGATATACCATGAGCAACCCTAAGGTTGCAGGACTTCTTACAGATATTGGCACGGAAGAGATGGCACATATGGAAATGGTATGTGCTATTGTTCATCAATTGACAAGAGATCTGACACCTCAGCAAATTGTAGAAGGTGGATTTGAGAAATATTATGTAGATCATACCCTAGGTCTATGGCCGCAATCTGCCGGAGGGATACCTTTCACCGCTACCTTTTTCCAAAGTAAGGGAGATCCGATCACCGATCTGATAGAAGATATGGCTGCCGAGCAAAAAGCGAGAACAACCTATGACAACATCCTGCGTTTGGTACATGACCAAGAGGTTTGTGAACCGATTAAATTCTTAAGGGAAAGAGAGATCATACACTTCCAGAGATTTGGTGAAGCTTTAAGAATGATTCAGGATGATCTAGATTGTAAAAACTTCTATGCATTTAATCCGTCCATGGATAAGGAATGTAAGAAATAACGATTCAATTCAAAAGCCCCGAAGCGATCACGTTTTCGGGGCTTGCATGTGAAAGATTCCACAAAGAATTGTTAGGATTAGGAAAAATCACTCTAATATTTATACATTTTTATGAAAAATTATAGTTGACAAACTGAATATTATTTATTATGCTATTAATAATATCAATAAGTTAAACCGTTGAGAAAGAAGAGTAGGCTTTAATTCAACATTACAGAGAGTCGCGGCTGGTGGGATGCGATATGGAGGTTATAGCTGAATGGGCTTTCGAGGGCAACCCGAACCAATTAGTAGGCGTTGACGGCAACCATAACCGTTATTCATATGGCATATATGTTAGTATATGAAAGAGTGGACTTAGTCAATTTGAGTGGTACCGCGGATTTTTATTCGTCTCAAGTATAATTATACTTGGGGCTTTTTTTTATACCTTATTACTGTCTGGTATAAAGAAAAGGAATAAAAATGCCATAATAATTGTACGAATCCCCGAACGGTGAATCATGGCGGGAAGAATTGATATCTTATAATTTAAATTTGATAATTGTGAAAATTTGCTATTGCTTTAAGTTATATACAACATATACAGTTTCTGAGCGAAGTTTGCGTGCTTACACGCCACGGAGCGAAGAAATTCGTATATGTTGTATATATAATGATGGCATCTTACTAGTTCCGCAATTATCTAAACAAAAAATCTTTATCTTTATTAGTTGTTAGAAGTGTATTAAAAATAAGATATTAGGAGGATATGATTATGAAGAAAATGATACCATTCATTGTAGTTTTGGCATTAGCAATTAGTCTATTTACAGGCTGTGAGACAAAGGATAATAAGGTTACGATCGGTATAGGACAATTTGCAGAGCATGCTTCTTTGGATAATTGCAGGGAAGGTTTCCTTGCTGGACTAGCGGAGGAAGGCTATGTTGAAGGTGAGAATTTGTCCGTACTTATAGAAAATGCACAAGCAGACGGTGGTAATGCATCACAGATCGCTAATAATTTTATTGCGAAAAAGGTTGATTTAATTGCAGCAATTGCTACACCAATGGCACAAAGTGCTTTCGGTGCAGCAAAAGATACCAAAATTCCGGTGGTCTTTACAGCAGTTACAGATCCAGTAGAAGCTCAGCTGGCTAAGGAAGATCATACACCGAACGGTAATACGACCGGTACTAGTGATAAACTTCCGGTAGAATTGCAATTGGAAATGATTCGTACCATATTACCGGAGGCAAAAACGATTGGTATCATGTACAGTACAAGTGAAGTCAATTCCTTATCCGCAATTGAAGAATATAAGGCGGCAGCTCCAGAATACGGTTTTACTATTGTTGAGAGTGGTATTGCTACGATAGCCGATGTACCCCTAGCCGCAGATCAATTATTAGAAAAGGTGGATTGCCTGAATAACTTAACCGATAATACGGTAGTTAGTGCCCTTCCTGTTATTCTGGATAAAGCAGCACAAAAGAATATCCCGGTATTTGGTAGTGAAGTTGAGCAGGTTAAGTTGGGGTGTTTGGCATCTATGGGACTTGATTACTATGATTTAGGAATCCAGACAGGAAAAATGGCAGCTCAGATTTTAAAAGGTGAGAAGAAGGCAAGTGAAATTAAATTTGAGGTCATTGACGAAGCGGCCTTTTACGGTAATAAAGCAGTAGCAACTAACCTTGGAATAACCTTACCTGAGGAGCTGGTTAGTAGTGCTAAGGAAATGTTTGATGCAATAGAAGAATAATTAGTAAATAC
Organism: Clostridiales bacterium; assembly: GCA_012519195.1. Classification (GTDB taxonomy): domain Bacteria; phylum Bacillota; class Clostridia; order Lachnospirales; family Lachnospiraceae; genus Mobilitalea. Next base: position 4,289 of record JAAYQP010000128.1, read on the forward strand.
ATGAGTTGGGGAGGTAATGTATGTTAGCAACAATTTGGACGATATTGATAGGAACTTTGGAGGAAGGCCTGGTTTATGCAATCATGGCATTGGGTGTATACATTACCTATAAAATACTGGATTTCCCGGATCTTTCGGTAGACGGAACTTTCCCACTAGGATCCGCAGTTACTGCAATCTTGATTACGAATGGAATTCTTCCTGCGGCAACTCTTTTGATCTCCTTCCTTATTGGTGCAATCGCTGGAATGATAACAGGTATTATCCATGTTAAATTCCGAGTAAGGGATCTGCTGTCTGGTATCATTATGATGACTGCCCTATATTCCATCAACTTAAGAATTGCAGGAAGGGCCAATCTGCCGATTTTTACAAAGGAAACCATTTTTGAAAATGCATTTTTAGAAACCCTTCCGGCAGCAGTTAAGCCTTATCTAGTAACCATAATATTATTACTTATTGTGATCGTGATGAAGCTATTTTTAGACCTATATTTAAAAACAAAATCCGGTTATTTGCTTCGTGCAGCCGGAGATAATGAAGTTTTAGTGACCTCCTTGGCCAAGGATAAGGGGATGGTAAAGATTATAGGTCTAGCACTTGCCAATGGCTTCGTTGGATTATCCGGAAGTGTATACGCCCAAAAAACTGGTTTTTTTGAAATTTCCAGTGGAACAGGAACCATGGTAATGGGATTAGCCAGTGTAATTATCGGTATTAATTTGTTTAAAAAAGTCCCCTTTATAAAAACAACAACCGCAGTTATTATAGGCTCAATAATCTACAAGATTTGTGTGGCCATAGCCATTTCTTTAGGTATGGAAACTTCGGATTTAAAGTTGATTACCTCCACTTTGTTTCTAATTATATTAATTATCAGTAATGACCGGAAAAGGAGGATGAAGGCCAATGCTTAAGCTGCAGGGAATATCCAAGTATTATAACCCCGGAACCGTCAATGAAATCTGTCTCTTTCAGGATTTCAATCTAACTATTCAAGATGGTGAATTTGTTTCAGTTGTCGGAAGTAATGGCTCCGGAAAGACATCCATGTTGAATATTATCTGTGGAAGTATTCCGATCGATAGTGGTAAAATCATGGTAAATGATATAGATATTACCGATTTACCAGAATTTAAGAGACAGAGAAAGATTGGAAGGGTGTATCAGAATCCTGCCATGGGTACCTCTCCTAATATGACCATTCTGGAAAATATGTCCTTAGCGGATAATAAGGGAAAAAGGTTTGATCTTGGTAGAGGAACCAATAAGAAAAGAATTGATTATTATAGGGAAAGTTTGCGATCCTTAAATCTTGGTCTGGAGGATAAGATGGATGTACCCGTTGGATCTTTATCCGGTGGCCAGAGGCAGGCGATGGCATTACTTATGGTCACTATGACGCCAATTGAATTCCTGATTCTTGATGAACATACAGCAGCCCTGGATCCAAAGACTGCGGAGCTGATTATGGAATTGACCGATAAAGTAGTAAGGGAAAAAAACCTTACTACCATTATGGTTACACATAATCTAAGATATGCAGTCGAATATGGTAATCGGTTACTTATGATGCATCAAGGTGACATCGTGATTGATCAATCTGGGGATGCTAAAAAGGATATTAAAATTGAAAATCTATTGGAAAAGTTTAATGAAATAAGCATTGAATGTGGAAATTAAGCTACTTACCTTGACGAA
>JAAYQP010000129.1 GCA_012519195.1 Clostridiales bacterium
ACTTTTTGTCAAGAGATTCACATATTTTTAAAAAGGATATACCTAACGATTATGACAAAATAATAAAATTAGAGTTTCGCTTGCGAAACACTCGCGCCGAGCGCGTTCTGCCGTAGGCAGATAACTTTATCGTGCGCGAGTGCGCATCCTAGCGGAGCATTTTTTATTGAATAGGGCGCACTTTCCTATTCAATAAAAATACGGACTCCTAATAAACGAACAACATTTATTAGGAATCCGCTAATTTATAAGATATTCTTGAATAAATAAAAACACAGTATCGCATACAAGAAGGATGCGAGTGGTACCAAAAGTACGAATTTTATATGTTTGGTTTTATGACGAAAGGCACTCATTCCGAGGAGGGTCCCAACTCCACCTCCTAAAAATGCGATAATGAGAAGCCTTCTCTCTGGAATCCGCCATTGATCATGAATGGCTCTCCTCTTATCGATTCCCATACTGATAAAACCAATCAAATTAATCATAATTAAATAGCTAGCGACAAGAATAAACAATGCTCTATGCATTACTTCTCTTCATCCTCAACAATAGCGATCTTAAGCTCCTCAAGTTGTATGGCATCCACGATATTAGGAGCTTCAGTCATTAGGCAAGAGGCATCCTTAACCTTCGGGAAGGCAATTACATCACGGATACTATCTTCTTGTGCCATTAGCATAATCAAACGATCAAGACCATAAGCCAGTCCAGCATGGGGTGGTACTCCATATTTGAAGGCATCCAATAAAAATCCAAAACGTTCGTGAGCATCCTCTTTTGTAAAGCCTAATACTTCAAACATTTTTTCCTGAATAGAAGACTGATGGATTCTTACAGAACCACCACCGATTTCTGTACCATTTAGAACGATATCATAAGCTTTTGCCCTAACCTTACCAGGTTGGGTATCAAGTAACTCCAGATCTTCTTCCATCGGCATGGTAAATGGATGATGCACTGCCTTATATCGACCATCCTCCTTGGAGTACTCCAGTAGAGGGAACTCGGTAACCCAGAGGAATTTATATTCATTTTTATTTAATAATCCAAGGTTTTTAGCAATTTCAAGTCTTAGATTACCCAGAACTGCAAATACCACTTCGTCTTCATCCGCAGCGAAGAAGAGTAGATCTCCCGGTTTTCCATCCAAAGCCTTAACAAGAGCATCCAATTCCTCTTCTGTCATGAATTTTGCAAAGGAAGATTTATAGGAGCCATCCTCATTAATCGCTAGATAAGCCAGACCCTTGGCACCAAAATCCTTAGCAAAATCAACGAATGCATCGATCTTCTTTCTAGGCATTCCCGCTTGTCCTTCTGCATTGATACCACGTACGGAGCCACCATTTTCTAAAGCTGTGGTAAATACACCAAAACCGCAGTTCTTAACGATCTCAGATACATTTTTTAACTCCATACCAAACCGAAGATCTGGTTTATCACTACCAAAGCGTTCCATGGCCTCCGCCCAGCTCATTCTCTGAATCGGTAAAGGAATATCAACTCCGATGCTTTCCTTAAACATCTTCTGTAATAATCTTTCGTTTACATCCAGAACATCATCCACATCAACAAAGGATAATTCCATATCGATCTGGGTAAATTCTGGTTGACGATCTGCACGGAGATCCTCATCACGGAAGCACTTTGCAATCTGAAAATATCGATCATAGCCGGAACACATCAAAAGCTGCTTAAATAGCTGAGGTGATTGTGGCAAGGCATAGAAATTACCAGGATGCACTCGGCTTGGTACTAGGTAATCCCTTGCTCCTTCCGGTGTACTCTTGGTTAGCATTGGTGTCTCAATCTCTAAAAAACCTTCCTCTGTTAAAAACTGACGGGTAAGATTTGCGACCTTGCTTCTTAGGATAATATTTTTTTGCAAGTCCGGTCTTCTAAGATCTAGATAACGATATTTTAATCTTAATTCTTCCTTTGTCTTTGAATCTTCTTCGATCGGAAATGGAGGCGTATCTGCTTCTGATAGAATTCGAATATCAGTAGCACGAATCTCGATATCACCAGTCTTTAAGTTTTCATTCACTGCACCGGAACGAGCCTCTACTCTACCAACTACAGCAATTACAAACTCACTTCTAAGGCGCTCTGCCTTAGCAAAGCCCTCACTACCAACATCGCCTTCTTCAAATATAATTTGTAAAAGTCCGGAACGGTCTCTAAGATCAACAAAAATGATTCCACCTTTGTTCCGACTTTTCTGTACCCATCCCATCACAGTCACGATTTCTCCAATATTCTTATTGGAAACCTCGGTACATCTATGGCTTCTGTGCAAGCCCTTCATTGATTCAGCCATGGTTCTTCATTCTCCTTTATCATTCTATAACTGCAAGTGAACGATTTATGGTTTCATTCACATGATTTACTAATTAATAATTCTAATCCATTTTAAACAGTCTGTCTATAAGATTTTTAATAAGGTTTATTGGCTAATGCTTCCTTAACCTGAAGCACGGTCATTCCTTCATTACGCATTTTTTTTATTTCTTCTATCCGTTTGACTGTTTCTTCCCTATGGTATCTTCTTGTCAGGTTGGTATCCTCCTGCTTAAAGGGAAGCATCCCTTCTTCCGTATAGAACTTAAGAGTGCTATATCTTGTATCCGTTAAACGTACTAGCTCTCCAATCGTTACATATTCTGATTCCCTTATCTTTTCTATTGATCTTTGTCTGGACATAATCTCACCTTAAATATTTCATCAATCATATCGGCGTAATCGTACACCATGGATTGGTAGTTTTACAACGATCGCTTCTGGAACAAGCTCGTATTTTATATTATCAATCTTTACGATGGGTACGTCACCATAATGTAGAACTTCGCAGGTATGACCTTGGGAGGTAACTCGGTCCAAAACACATTGTAACCTCTTCTCAGCATTGGTAAAATACTCTTCCATATCGACAAAGACGGATTGTTTTCGATCTAGAAAAGGAAAGATAAAATTAATTCCCTTCCCAAATGGTGTAGCTGCAAACTGGGTTTTCATGCGTAAAAATCCATTGGCGATACTTCCTATTACGGACTGTATCTCGATGGAATATAAAACCCGTGCCAGCCCGCTCTTGCTTTGTAATTCATCCATCTTCTTTCGAATGATCTCCTGCTCTCGTAGAGAAAATAAATCATACAAACATAAGGAGCCCTTTAGTAACCATGCTAAAATAATTCCTTCATCAGAGATTGGCCCCTCCTCGAAAAATTCTGCTCGAAAATAGTCCAGCTGATATTCGTATTCCCTAATATCACTAACATATTCTTTAATTTTAATATTTTCATCGTAAAATAGATCACATCCCAGCAGACTTTTTACCTTACCAATCATCTGCTTACTGTTTAGACGGGCAATAATCTGCTTCTCAACCTCTTTGGCCCTACTTTTCTTAATATATTTGCATAAATCTCTTTCCTGAATGGTCCATGTATCCGTGGAACTATTATAATTTTCCTCCAGATAGAAGGACGCTGCTATCCCCTTTAATACATAATGTTTCGCTAAATTCCAATGTTCGCTTTCTTTACCATTCAGGCCTAGTATTGCAAATCTCTCTGCTATTGACAAGTTCTCCATTCCCATACCCCCAACATTTTAATCTCTAATCCGATATAATGATGAAATTTATCACTTACTACTTACTACTTACTACTTACTACTTACAATAAATAATATGATTAAACCTAAAAAATGTCAACTATTTTCTTTACTTCTAATAAAATTTTAATCATACAGGAAAATAATTTTTAAATTATGCTTGACAAAGCAAATATTTTGAAATATAGTATTTTATAATTTATTTGCAGATAAAAATAATAAGACATTTTGATTAATTAACTAAATTTAATAGGCTATATTTTAAATATTTTAAAAGCGATGATAAGAAAGAGTAGCAATTACGAATACTTACAGAAAGATGCCGGTTGATGAGAGGCTCATGGATAGTAATTGTGAATACATCTTGGAGCTGCGCACCGAACAGTTAACCTCAGTAGGATGCGACGGGAACCTGCACCCGTTATCGTGCTAAAGTATCTTACATTTGTAATATAATCTTACATTTGTAACGTACTTGATAAGGTAAGTAACGTGAGTTACTTATAAACTTAAGGTGGTAACGCGAGTAACTTCGCCCTTTTGGAAACAAAAGGGCGTTTTTTTTATTCACTTCTTGATGTAACCTATAATTTTCAAGTTAACTTGATGTTTATCAAATTGAATCACACAGATAAACAGATAATAGCAAGATGATTGATCGATAGCGTAATAAAATAATTTGCAATGAAAAAAGATGAGGAGATGAGTATTATGCTAGAACCAAAAGAGCAGATGCGTATTATCATGAAAGGTATTGAAAATCTTGTAAATGAAGAAGAATTACGAAGTAAGTTAGAGCATTCCTACCAAGATAAAAAACCCTTACATGTAAAATTAGGCCTTGATCCTTCCGCACCGGATATTCATCTGGGTCATACGGTCGTTCTTCGTAAAATGAAACAACTACAGGATCTAGGACACATGGTTACTATCGTTATTGGAGATTTTACCGGTAGAATCGGGGATCCAACCGGTAAGTCGAAAGGACGGGTTGCCTTAAGTGATGAACAAGTTAGGGAGAATGCAGCAACCTACTGCGAACAAATCTTTAAAGTGCTGGATAAAGAAAAGACAGAGGTACGATTTAATAGCGAATGGCTGTCAAAGTTGAATTTTGAAGAGGTAATTCGATTGGCTTCTACAATAACCGTAGCTAGGATACTAGAACGAGATGATTTCCAAAAAAGATATCAGCATCAAATTCCGATCGGTCTCCATGAGTTCTTCTATCCACTGATGCAAGCCTATGATTCGGTGGCTCTAAAAGCGGATATTGAACTGGGTGGTAGGGATCAAACCTTTAATATTTTGATGGGACGAACCTTGCAAAAAGCATTGGGTCAAAAGCAACAGATCGCTATCTTTATGCCCATCTTAGAGGGCTTAGATGGTATTGAGAAAATGAGTAAAAGTCTTGGTAACTATATCGGTATCGATGAGCCTGCAGAAGTGATGTTTAAGAAAGTTATGGAGGTGCCAGATAATCTTATCATCCGGTACTTTGAACTGGTAACTGATGTACATCCCGACGAGATTGATCAAATAAAAATCGAGCTTGCCGATGGAAAGAATCCAAGGGACATAAAGTATCATCTAGCACAGATTATAACGAGATTATATCATGGGGAGGAGGATACGATAAAAGCTATGGAATACTATGATACTGCTTTCAGCAAAAAAGCAATTCCGGAAAATATACCGGAGCTAATTATTGATCTTGAAAAAGATACCATAAAAGACCTAATACCGGAGCTAATAAAACTAGGCATTATTAAGAGTAAAAGTGAATTTATACGCTTAATAAAGCAGAATGGTGTACAAGTGGATGGGGAAAAACTTTACATCGATGATCTAGATCGGGTCCTGATCTGTAATGATGTATTAAAGATTGGTAAGAAGAAATTTATAAGAATCATTAAATAATAACCTATGAGTAAAGTTATGGAATTTGAGACCAATTATTTTAAGATAAGGCAAACAAGCTGCCCTGCAGTATTTATTGCTACTGCCGGCAGCTTGCTAGGATATCAATATTACAAAAACAGATCCGCAATCTGATCCAAGGTTACCTCGGTCTGTTCTCCAGTCTCCATGTTCTTTACTCTTGCTAGATTATTCGCCAGTTCATCTGCTCCAATGATTACTGTGTTCTTTGCTCCGATTTTATTGGCATATTTCATCTGGGCTTTTACACTGCGGTCCATATAATCCGTCTCGACAATCACCCCTGCATTACGGAGTTTGTGAACCAATTGATACGCGGAGGATTTGGCTTCCTTACCTAGTATTCCGACATAGAGCTGAATCGTAGGCTCTGGTTCCAACTCTACCCCTTCCGCCTCCAGCTCATTGATAATACGTTCGATACCAAAGCCAAAACCAACCGCTGGAATATCCTGTTTTTCATCAATCTCGTGGATGAGACCGTCATATCTTCCACCGCCACAGAGGGTGAAGCCTTCCTCATTCACAAACTCGAATACGGTCTTTGTGTAATAATCCAACCCACGGACAATACCAGTATCCACTTCAAAGGGGATCTTCATAGTGGTAAGCATACTCTTAAGCTCTTCAAAATGTGATTGGCACTCATCATCCAGATACTGAATTGTTCTCGGTGCATCCTTAACAATTTCCTTACAGCTAGGAACCTTACAGTCCAGTACCCGCAAGGGGTTTTTCTGCATTCTTTCCCGGCAAGTTTCACACAACTGGCCCTCATGCTGCCTTAAGAATTCCAAAAGAGCATCATTATAAGTCTTTCTACAATTTTTACATCCAATGCTATTAATGTGTAACTTAGCTCCCTTTAATCCCAGTTCTTTCATGAACTCCATAAGTAGGGTAATTAACTCCACCTCGGCCAAAGGACTAGAAGAACCAAAAAATTCTACGCCGAATTGATGGTGCTGACGGAGTCTTCCACTCTGTGGTTTCTCATAGCGAAATGCCTGTGTAATGTAGAAAAGCTTGGTTGGTTGGCTTTCCGCATAGAGGCCATTCTCTAGATAAGCTCGAACGGCGCCTGCAGTTCCCTCCGGCTTTAAAGTGATACTACGATTTCCCTTATCTTCAAAGGTATACATTTCCTTCTGCACAACATCAGTCGTCTCTCCGACCCCTCTTTGAAAGAGTACCGTATGCTCAAAGGCAGGTGTAATAATTTCCTTGATATTATAAACCTTACAGAGCTTTCTTGCAATTCCTTCAATGATGGTACGCTTGTGCATATTAGAACCATACCAATCCTGCGTTCCCTTTGGTCTTTGTGTAATCATGAATAAGCCTCCTGACTTCTATTATATATTCACTTGATTTTCTGCTTGTAAATCTTATATGTTAAATTTCACTATATTCTATAATAACTTTTAATATAAAACTTACTTGTCTAGTCATTTACTAAATTAATCTCTATCCTAAAATTATCCTTAATGATTGTTCTCAAAGATTGATTTGTTCCGACTGATCATACACAACAATGGTTTTATTTGATTTATCATAATTGAATCAAATGTGAATTGCAAGCTTTTTCTACATGCCTGCGTGCTCTTCAAAGAACTTTCTTTTTCTTTCAATCATTTCATCTATTCTACTAATATAGTCTAAAACACTTTTTACATTGTCTTCCCGATCAATAAAGTAGGGACTATGGGATACAAACTTGGTCATGGCTCCTGCCCCCAGAGCCAGAATCGTCTGCTGTTCTTCCATAATTAATATATTATAGAGACCTTCCTTACCATATTTGGCATAACCGATATTTTCTAGGTTATCTGCCATATTCTTTTGTCTATAGAGATAATATGAGAGATAATCATTATCCTTAGCAAATTGGATGGTTGTCTGCAACATACTGCTTACGTCCCTTGGTTGCAAGTTGCTATAGTTTTCCCTCTCAATATTCAATCTTGCCGCCCGCTTAATTGCAAGGGTATGCACAGTTAAGCTTTCGGGATTAAGCTCCTTGATCTGCTCTAAGGTGTCCTTAACATCCTGTGTATTCTCGCCAGGTAAACCAATAATAATATCCATATTAATATTCTCATGACCAGTTTCTCTTGCTAGATGGAAGGCTTCCTTAATCTGCTCCACCGAATGTCTTCTACCGATTAAATCCAAGGTTTTTTGCTGCATGCTCTGAGGGTTAATAGAGATCCTATTTACTCCCCATTTTTTAAGTACTAGAAGCTTATCCTTATTGATACTATCCGGTCTTCCGGCTTCTACACAGAATTCCTTCACATGAGTAAAATCAAAATGTTTTCTTACAAGTCCAAGTAAACGATCTAATTGACTGGCTGAGAGTGTGGTTGGGGTTCCCCCTCCGAAATATACACAGGTTAACTTCTTATCTGGGAAACAGGTTGACCCATAGAGGATTTCCTTCTCAAGCGCTTGCAGATATCGCTCAACATAATCAGAAAATTTCTGAATGGAATAAGAAGTGAAGGAGCAATAGAGGCAGGTACTAGGGCAAAAGGGTATACCGATATATAGACTGTATCCATTTTTATAATCAATATCTCTTAATAGCTGTATTTCCCGATCTGCAATCTGTAAGCTAGTGGTGATTTTCTGCTCGGAACACAGATATTCCTTCCTCATATAACTTTTAATCTCTTGCTCCTTTTTGCCTTTCTCCAGCATCTGATATACCAATTTTGTAGGACGGATACCCGTTAGAATTCCCCAGGGGAGTTCGCTTCCGGTCGCCTTACTCAGCATTCCATAAAGTAGCCGTTTCATTCCATTTTTATAATGAAGCTTTGTTTCCTTGGTAATATTAAGATCCAAGGTCTCCCTCCATATTTGACCATTCCTTAATAGCATCTGAAGAATGATCCGCTCCTGATAAAAGGCGGCATAAAGAATTACTTCCCGTCCCTCCATAAGGTCCCTAGTGGGAGCGATTTCCCCTTGCTCACCATTGCTTTGATTATCTTCCCTTAGAAGTTTTTGCAGTGACGAACTCAATTCATCCTCACGATATACTTTTATTGCTCTTCCGGGATAAAAGGCTGCTACGATTTGATAAAAATCAATCTCGTATGTTTTATCCGATAAACATATTTCAATCATACTTTCTCCTATCGTTTGTAACGATAATACCTAATACCTAATCTAGGTATGCCTAATTATACAACATAATCGATCGAAAGTTAGGATATGCATTATCCTTACTTTCATAGTAAATTTAGATATGCAATATCCGCCCTTTCATGCTTAATTGAGGTATGGATTATATTCTTTTTCATGACCAATCGTGGTGGTTTCACCATGCCCAGGATAAACCTGAATGTCGTCCTCCAAGGTCATAAGTTTATTTCGTATGGAAGCTACGAGTACGGCTCCATCTCCTGTGGGCAGATCGGACCGACCGATACTTTCAAGAAATAGAGTATCCCCACTGAACAAGATCTCTAGCTCAGGAAAATAGTAGCATGCCCCACCAGCAGTATGCCCAGGTGTATGGATTACACGAAGCAGAAATCCTGCCAAAGTTAAACTTTCCTGATCCTGTAAGAACTCATCCGCAGTAACACTACAAGGATGATGTACCCTAGCGGAGGCATTCAGCTGCGGATCTTCTAACAGTTGCTTTTCCTCTTCCTGTGCATAGACTTTTGCTCCCGTTCGCTTAGCCAGCTCTTCAACCGCCATAATATGATCAAAATGTCCATGGGTGAGCAGGATCCCCACGCAGGTAAGACCATGCTTGCTTAAGTATTCCTCTATTTTCTCTGCTTGATCACCGGGATCAAATACAATCGCTTCCTTTGATATCGGATTACTAAGAATATAGCAATTCGTTTGTACAATTCCTAGAACTAGGGTATTTAGCTGATATTGCCTCATTAATATACGCCTCCTTATCCACAATGAATGCCATAGAAAAGAAAGTTATACACAACTATCCTTATGATATCCATTCTTCGTGTATAGGATAAGCCACTGCATTTTTACATTTCTCTGTAAAAATACACTGGCTTCCCAATTGGTCTTAGTTTCATTTTCTTCTATTGTTTGTAGCCTTATACTTAACCATTCCTTAATTATCCGGCAGTTCTTTCAATATCCAAAACGCTTTCCACATTGCGTAGTTTCGCGATGATTTCCTTTAACTGCTCTACTCCGTTAATTTCAAATCCCATACTTATGGTTGCAGTACCCTGCTTACTCGTTCTCACATTCATAGAAATAACATCTATTTTATTCTCAGTAAACACTCTAGAGATATCTACCAGTACCCCGGTTCGGTTATTGGCATAAATTTTAATTTCCGCAGTAAAGACACTCTTTAACTCTTTTCCATCCGTAATACTCCATTCCGCATCAATGAGTCGAACTCTGTCTTCCTCCGGAAGATTTATAACATTAATACAGTCCGTACGATGAATGGAAACCCCTCTACCTCTGGTAACAAATCCTACGATTTCATCACCCGGAACAGGGCTACAGCATTTTGAGAAACGTACCGCTACATCATGGATTCCTTCAACAACAATGCCACTCTTCGATTTTTTATGAACATGACGAAAATCACGATATTCCGATATAGCTCCGATAATCTCTTCATCTGTAATTTCTTTTTTGTTCTTTTTATTGTATTCATCCAAAAGCTTATTAACAACCTGGCCTTCCTTTAATCCGCCTCGGCCGATTGCAGCCAATATGGAATCCCAATCACGGAAGCCATATTTTCTCATGACAGCATTCATATAATCCGGTTTTAACAAGTCACTTAGGACGATGTTTTTTGCCTTGCAATAATTGCTAACTAATTCCTTACCTTTAATAATATTGTCTTCTTTTAACTCTGATTTAAACCATTGATTAATTTATTCTTAGCTTGCGTACTCTTAACAATAGCAAGCCAATCACGGCTTGGACCCTTGGAGTTCTGGGAGGTCATGATTTCAACCCGATCTCCGTTTTGAATCACATAATCAATCGGAACGAGCTTACCATTTACTCTTGCTCCCACCATTTTATTACCGACAGCACTATGGATACTATAAGCAAAGTCAATGGGATTCGAGCCAGCAGGTAAGGTCTTTACATCCCCTGTTGGGGTAAATGCATATACACTATCAGAGAATAGATCAAAGTCATCCTTGATTAAACTTAAAAATTCTTTATTGTCAGATAGATCTCTCTGCCATTCCAAAACCTGACGTAGCCAGGTAAGCTTTTCCTCTTCTGCTTTCGTAGTATTATGCTTGCCATCCTGTCCCTCTTTGTACTTCCAATGGGCAGCAATACCATATTCCGCAGTACGATGCATTTCAAAGGTACGAATCTGTATCTCAAAAGGTGATCCCTTGGGACCAATCAAAGTTGTATGAAGGGATTGATACATATTCGGCTTTGGCATGGCTATATAATCTTTAAAGCGCCCAGGAATCGGCTTATACATCTCATGGATGACTCCTAGGGCAGCATAACAGTCCTTGACATTATGAACAATAATCCGTACAGCAAATAAATCATAGATTTGATCCAGAGTCTTATTCTGATTCACCATTTTTTTATAGATACTGAAAAAATGCTTAATTCTTCCATCCACCTTGGCTGTTATTCCAGCTTCTTTAATATGGTTTCTAACCTCACCCACAATTTCATCAATATAAGCCTGTCGTTCGCTCTTTTTCGTTGCGATCTTTTCCGCCAGATCCTTATATACTTCCGGCTCCAGATATTTTAAGGACAGATCATCCAATTCGATCTTAATCTTCGAGATACCCAGCCTTTGTGCAATCGGTGCATAGATATCCATTGTTTCTCTTGCAGTTTCCTTCTGCTTTTCCGGTTCCTTATATTTTAAGGTACGCATATTATGCAGCCGGTCCGCAAGCTTAATTAGGATAACGCGAATATCCTTTGCCATGGCAAGAAACATCTTTCTTAGGTTTTCTGCCTGCAACTCTACCTTATCCATCTTATAGTTTAACTTGGTTAACTTGGTAACTCCATCAACTAGTAATGAAATTTCCGGAGAAAACATTTCCGAAATCTGCTCTACCGTATATTCCGTATCCTCTACCACATCATGGAGAAGTCCTGCTACAATACTTTCCTTATCTAACTCCAACTCTGCTAGAATAATTGCAACGCAAAGAGGATGAATAATATAAGGCTCACCGGATTTACGATATTGATTTTTATGGGCCTGTAATGCCAGTTGATAAGCCTTCTCTATCATGGAAATATCCGTGGAAGGATGATAGCTTCGAATTGTTTTTATCAATTCCTGGTATAAATCTTCAGGCGCAGTAAACTCCGGTGGCATGTCTATAATTGCAGAATTCATAATAATTTCTCTTGCATTCAATTCTTCTATATTTTTATTTGCTTCTTTCACTTCCATGATATCACCACCTCTCAACAATCCTATCAGTATCCGGTTACCTGTCGATTTATTTGTTATTTACCCTCATACTGAATTACTGCATCCACATCATAGTTGGACAATTTATCGCGGCCATTTAAGCCCTTAAGCTCCATTAGAAAAATAATTTTAACAACCTCTCCACCTAGCATCTCAACAAGCTTGGTGATTGCCTCAATAGTTCCGCCTGTCGCAATCAAATCATCAACAATAACAACCTTCTGCCCTGGAACAATCGCATCTTTATGCATCTCTATGGTAGCCTTACCGTATTCCAAGTCATAATCCATAGATACGGTGTCACAAGGCAATTTTCCTTTCTTACGAACTGGAATAAATGGTTTGTTTAAATTATAAGCGATCGGAACTCCAAAAATAAAACCTCTCGATTCAGGACCTACTATGACATCAAAGTCAATGTCCGCAAGGAGTTCTTGCATTTGATCGATTGCCAGCTTCAGTCCGTCTTTATCTTGCAATATGCTGGTCACATCCCGAAAAATAATTCCCGGTTCAGGAAAATCCGGAATACTTCTAACATAATCCTCTAACTTCTTCATCGTTTTACCTCTTTCCGAATCCATCTATTGAACTTACAATGCATCTGGATTCCATGCTTATTTATAGAATTCCCATACAATATTTTCTACTATAGAAGATAATTATATCACTATAGTTTATAATTCGTAAAGATTATTTCATTATACTAGCGTAAAATCTTCATAAAATGACAGCAAATATGAACACATAACTATAATATTATATGAATTTAGATATTTATGCAAGTTTATTGTGCTATTCTATTGATTGTATCTGCTTATCGATAATTCTGTATTATTAGCTGTAAATTACGAAATCCTTTGTATTCATTAATTTTAGGATAATATGTAATCGTAAGCTCAATCTTTGTTCCTCTTCCTGTTTTTAGCTTTTGTACCTCTTCCTCTCCATACTTGGAAGAAATATAATCAAAGAAAGTATTTAATTCTCCGAAGTAAAGAGCATCCATTTCTCTATTGTATTGATTGACTACACGAAGTCGAATTCCGCTGGCGTTCTTTCCTAATATAAATGCTGATTTAATCTTAAGATTTCTCTCAGCAAAAAGTGGTTTCTCATTCCCTTTACCAAAGGGTTCTAGTTGCTTTAGTTCATTAACCAGCTCTTTGGAAACATAACCAAGGGGAAGCTGGACATCGATCGTAACTTTAGGAATTAACATCTCATCGGTCAGAATGGTATTATCATTTAAACT
>JAAYQP010000130.1 GCA_012519195.1 Clostridiales bacterium
CAGAATACCAGTATCCTTCGAATGATTCAAGGAAACCTGCACCAGCTTCATATCTATAAACAAGGCGGATATTATTCTATTTTTCCAGCTTATCCAGTGAAATTAGTTTTCCGTTTTCCTCTTCCCTTGTATAGATTTCAAGCCGGTGAACCTGCCAGGCAAATTTATTGAATGGGGCAGCTAAAAATTGATAGAAGGCTTCCATCACCAACTCTGGTTTTAAGTTTGCCGCACTACCAGTGTCCAGTTGTAGATAAACTTTGATACCATTATCAAAGACTTCGGCAGCGCTCTTACAGGAATCTAGGGCAGCATATTTAGAACCATCCATACGATTGTTAAGTTCGTCGTTATTATCATCTTCATCTATTATTGCTTTTCGTTTCTCTAAGTATTCTTTCTCATCAAAAGCAAACATCGTAATCATCGGCTTGATATCAACGATCTGTTGACTTGTTTTTGTTTTCTTCTCAATCAGAATATTCTCTTGATTGTAAAATTTGGTGAAGGCCTCTTGAAAGGTTTCCTGAGACTGAATTGTATCCATAATTGTATATCCATCCTTAAGAGATACAATATAATCTGCAGAAGAGACCAAAGACATCGCTGTAACTGCCTTTTGATTTACTTCCCTGTCCTTTAATATATGAAAAGCAGTTACGCGAAAACCTTCGGTCATCACTGCATTCAGTTTATCAATCATTTGTTTCGGCTCATCCGAAGAGATTAGCTCCGCATCCAAATATTCACCATCGCTGGTCAATCCTAATCCAAGGGGTGCTGCAAAGGACATGATCTGGTGAGGGTTAAAGCCTTTGGAATATTCACTTTTAATACCGGCACGACGGAATGCCTTTTGAAAATATCGCATCACATCAAGGTGACCGATAAATTTCATCGCGCCATATTTTTGAAATTTTATTCTAACCTTCATTTGTAACCTCCTCTAGGGTATTCGTAAGAAAACATACTCCGCCGCCAAAGGATTTTACTCCACAACCTGAGCAGCCTTGCTTGCAATTTAGGGTTACCTTCGAAGCCATTGCATTTTTGTACTCCCGAAGCAGGAACTTCTTCGTAACACCAGCATCAATCATATCCCAAGGAAAGATCTCATTCTCGTCCCTTTCTCTACAGGTATAGAAGCGATAGTCAATCCCATTCTCCTCAAAAGCTTTTAACCATTTATCAAAATGGAAGAATTCACTCCAGGAATCATAGAGACATCCTGCTTTATAAGCGTCATAGATCACTTTACTAATTCGACGATCCCCTCTGGCGAATACCCCTTCTAACTCCGATAGCTCTGCTTCATGCCAATTATATTTAATACTCTTACGGTTTAATTGTTCATTAATTTTCTCCCGTAATCGATGTTGTTTTGCAAGATATTCCTCTGCAGTGTCCATTCTTGCCCATTGGAAAGGAGTAAAGGGTTTTGGTACAAAGAAGGAGGTACTAGTTACAATATTCACCTTACCATTTCTCTGCTCCTTTGGTATCTCATAGTATTTTCTAGCAATCTTGTCCGACAATACTGCGATACCTTCAATGTCCTCTTCGGTTTCCGATGGAAGTCCCATCATAAAGTATAACTTCACTCGATTCCAACCACTTTGGAAGGCCTTCCATGAACCATCTAAAATATCTTCCTCCGTTAACCCTTTATTAATCACATCCCGAAGCCTTTGACTTCCAGCCTCTGGGGCAAAGGTTAAGCTGCTCTTTTTAATATCCTGTACCTTGCTCATAACATCGAGGGAAAAAGCATCAATACGAAGGGACGGCAATGATATATTAACGCCTTTTGATCCAAATTCTTCGATTAAGAAATAGACCAAGTCCTGCAGCTGTGAATAATCACTGGAGCTAAGGGAACTCAAAGAGATCTCCTCATGTCCTGTGGATTGTAGCATTTCATGAGCACATTTTTTCAGATAATCCAAGCTTCGTTCTCTGGTTGGTCGATAAATCATTCCTGCCTGGCAGAAACGGCAACCACGGATACAGCCTCTTTGGATCTCAAGAACCACCCGATCCTGGGTAGCCTTGATAAATGGAACCAAAGGTCTTGTCGGATAATAGGCCTCACTGAGATTCATTTCCGCTTGCTTTTTCACCCGATCGGGAGCATTGGGATTATTCTTCACAATACTCTCTATGGTGTTGTCTTCTTTATAGGTAACATCATAGAAAGCCGGAACATACATACCTTCAATTTGAGCTACCCGCTCTAGATATTCTTTTCTGGTTTTCCCTGCCTTCTTGCATTCCTTATAGGCATCCAGAATTTCGTTATAGACGGTCTCTCCTTCTCCTATATAGAAGAAATCAAAGAAATCCGCAATCGGTTCCGGATTATAGACACAGGGTCCTCCACCAATAACAATGGGATGCTCTTCTGTTCGATCCTTCGCATAGATTGGAATATGGGATAACTCCAGGATCTGCAAAACATTGGTATAGCACATTTCATATTGTAAAGTAATACCAAGAAAATCAAACTCCTTAATTGGATCCTGACTTTCTAGTGCAAAGAGGGGAATATTCTTTTCCCTCATAATCTTGTCCAAATCCACCCAAGGAGAATATACTCTCTCGCAATAGGTATCTTCTCTTCGATTTAAAATATCATATAATATTTGTATTCCCAGATGGGACATTCCTATCTCATAGACATCAGGAAAACACATACAAAAACGAATATCCATTTCCTTTGGATTCTTCACCTGCATATTGACTTCTCCACCAATATAGCGGGCTGGTTTTTCTACCGATAGTAATATCTCATCGGAAAGTGCTAATTTTCTCATCTTAAAAATCCTTTCCTATGATAAGTTGTTTCAAAGCACTGTGTAAATATTTTATTTATTTATGCTTAACATATCTTATCTCAAATAATATATCCGATATTATAACTGAAATAAAATGAAATTACAATAAAAGTAGCACACAAATAAAACCATACCATTTTCTTATAAAATATAGAAAAGGTGCCAATCGTCGTAAATTTAAGTTCAACCCGACTTATGGCACCTAATCAATTCCATTTAATCTTCTATTTTATTTTCTATGGAGATTTATTTTAGCCAGGTAACAAGCTTAACCTCCAGCTCCTTTAAGAGATCTTTACCGGTTACATACTCCTGAACCATATCACTGGTAAACTTTCCAATCTTAATGTCAAATTTATCAATAGCAAATAAGAAAAGAAAAATCACTACAGCGCAAACCATACGTATGATAAGAGCACGGAATGAGGCTATCTCTTCCGGTGAATTTTCCTCATAGATTCGATTTCCTGCCCACGCCGGAAAACTACGATCTCCGCTTCGGATTAAAGGTAAACCCTTGATTTTCTTTCGATAGGATTTATCCAGAGAGGGAATTTCACTATCCGTAGTATAGCTATCATAAGAATGGCTATGGTAGGATGATGCATTCATTTGGCGCAAACATGCCTCTCTTGCCTGGCGGATATATTCTGCTCGGGAAAGCGGTGGCAAATCATTGATTGGTTGGTTCATCGGCTGATTAAAATACCCAAAGTCGTCTTCCCTTTTCTCCAAACTCGTTTTCTCCAAGGCTATTTTTTCTGTACCAGTTGTAAATAAGTTATCATTAAGATTATTTGATAAACCAGTTTCGATCTGGCGTATCATCCTATCATCGACATTGGAATCCATAATTACCTCCCTCCCTTTAAGGTTTGTATGCTTGTTTATTCATTCATTCCATTATATTGTTTCATCTATTAAAATATTACAATTCCGAAAGGGGAGTATAGGAATATTTTTATACAAATTTTCTGTCATCTTTCGGTGGAGCTTTGTCATAATCATTGGTTTGACTTTTATCATTGAAATATCGCATTATTTTGTTTATAATGTCTTTAGTTAACGAAAGAGTTTAGCGTTAAGGATACATCACGTTAGACTTATGATCATAAGGAGGAAACCAAATGTCTCAGAATGTTTATGACATTTTACAGGAACGTGGGTTTATCGAACAATGTACCCATGAAGAGGAAGTTAGAGAACTATTAGGAAAGGAATCTGTTACCTTTTATATAGGTTTTGACGCTACCGCAGACAGTCTTACCGCCGGCCATTTTCTAACTGTAATGGCAATGATGCATATGCAACGTGCAGGACATAGACCAATCGCACTACTGGGCGGTGGAACAACCATGATCGGTGATCCATCTGGTAAATCGGATATGCGTACCATGATGACACCGGAAATAATTCAACATAATGCTAATCGCTTCCATCAGCAGCTTTCAAGATTTATTGACTTTGATAATGATAAGGCAATTATTGCAAATAATGCAGATTGGTTGCTAGATCTAAATTATGTGGAATTTTTAAGGGAAGTCGGTGTTCATTTCTCCGTGAATAAAATGCTCAGTGCAGAATGTTACAAGCAAAGAATGGAGAAGGGACTTACCTTCTTTGAATTCAATTATATGTTAATGCAGTCCTATGACTTCTGGAAATTGAATAAATTATATGATTGTGTTTTACAATTGGGAGGAAACGACCAATGGTCAAATATCCTTGGTGGTGTTGATCTGATCCGTCGTAAGGAGCAAAAACCTGCTTACGGATTAACCTTTAAACTACTCACTACTAGCGAAGGAATTAAGATGGGTAAAACCATGAAAGGTGCTGTATGGCTAGATCCAGAAAAGACCTCCCCTTATGAGTTCTTCCAGTACTGGAGAAACATCGAGGATGTAAAGGTTGAGGAATGTCTTGGATTATTAACCTTCCTTCCTATGGATGAGGTAAGAAGACTAGGTGCACTTAAGGATGCTGAAATCAACTATGCTAAGGAAGTGCTAGCTTACGAGGTTACTAAAATTGTGCATGGCGAAGAGGAAGCAATCAAGGCAAGAGATGCTGCAAGAGCTCTCTTTGCTGGCGGTGGAAAATCAGAGGATATGCCAACCACCTCCTATCCTGCTGCAAGATTTAGTGAGGGAATTGATCTCATTACTCTTCTTTGCGATGCAAAACTTGCTAGCTCTCGTTCCGATGCAAGACGGACAATTCAGCAAGGTGGAGTTACCGTAAATGACGTAAAAGTAACCGAATTTGATCGAATTTTCACCCAAAATGATTTTGACTCTGACGGCGCCCTTATCATTAAAAAAGGGAAAAAGTCCTACCATCGTTATATCTCAGAATAATCTGATGGCTCAAAAGATCTTTTCATCTATTTCTTAATTGCTGTTTTTTACAGGAGGACGAGGCTGTATCTATTACTCTATTCGTTCTCCTGTTCGATATAAGTAAAAAGAATGGAGTTGAAATTATGCCCTGGTGTCCAAATTGCAAGACAGAATTTCGGAAAGGATTTACGGTATGTTCCGACTGTAATATCCCACTGGCAGATAAGGAAGAATATATTCCCTTTTTTCAAGCTGAGGAAAAAAGCATTGCTGAGAATCTGATCCAACATTTCAAAGAATCTGGTTTAAGATCCGAAATTCAGTACGATGAAGGAAATCTAGTGTACGTTGTATCAATCCCTTCTGAGAAACAAAGGGAAGCCAAAAAGCTATATCAGGCATTCTACTTTGCAGAAAGGGAAAAAGCAGAAAAGGAAGTATTCCAAGAAAGTGCAGCTACATCGGAAACAAATGTTCATACGAACTTCGACAGCATGGATGACATCACGCATAACAAAGAAGACTTACTTCAATCAAAACAACATAAACAAGAAGCAGCAAGGAATAGAATAAATATACCAAAAAAGGATACAGACATGGATAAAACAAATGAGATTGATCCTATTTTAAGCGAGGATAAGCTTAAAGCTACCGAACATACGGATAGCAATCATCTAGAATCAAATGAGGAAATACATGATAATGATATCAATAGAGAAGATATTAATATAGAAGATATTGATACGGAAGATATCGATCCGGATTCTTTGAACGATGAGGATGAAATGCTTGAAGAGGATTTATCGGCAAATATTCTCCGTAAAGGTTCTACTACCTATGTATTAAAATCGGAGCAATATAAGGATCTTAGTGCTACGGTTGGCATCTTTTTCTTCTTTGGTTTCGCCGGAATCATTGTATTAATACTTAACACCATTGGTGTCCTTAATTTGATCAATGGTCTTTTCCCTACCATCGTTATGGGAGCCCTATTCCTCTTCTTTTTATATGTAGGAATCAGCACCCATAGAAAAGCCAAAATTGTCAAAGCAGAGATCGAGGAAGAAAACAAGTTAACTGAGAAGATTAATCAGTGGCTGAATACAAATGTTACAGAAACTTATCTGTCCTCAATACAGGATGACAATGTTTCTAGGGAAGTAAACTATATTCAAATAACAGATACCATTCGGGATCAATTAATTAACGAATTCGGGCCACAAAATGAATCCTATCTGGACCGCTTAATTGAAGATTTTTATACGAACAATTTTGAAAAAGATAATTTATAGAAATTAAGAAACAGTTGTAAAACTTGTGTTTACGAACTGTTTCTTTTTTTATTCATGACAAGTGAATTGGCTTGCCAATTTATCTTGTTCCATAGGCGAAATGCTTCCATTCAATAGAATTAGCTTAAATAGATATGCTTATTATCTTATTCTCATTCATGCAAAATCAATTGTCGACTTTTCACATCAGCAGGGTTGACAATGTAGGCATCTGTGATATACTGGATAAATCGAAGGGTAATACATATCATCCCTATAATTCCATCATATAGAAAGGATCATGGGCTGTGCTAACTTATGGACTTAAAGTAAGCACTGACTGCTTAAAGAAATATTATGGACTTAAAGCAAGAAATTCTTAAAATACTAGAGGAAAATAGAGGCGAAAGTATCAGTGGTACAAAACTAGCTAAAGAGCTCTATGTAACCCGGAGCGCCGTCTGGAAAGCAATTAAATCTTTGCAAAAGGAAGGTTATCAAATTACAGCTGTTACCAACAAAGGATATTGTCTAGCTCCCTACAATGATATAGTTTCAGCGGAAAGTATAAGCCCCTATTTAAAGGGACGGGCAAAAACCTTTCTACTGGATGTCCACCATACGATCACGTCAACCAATACGGTTGCAAAAGAGCGAGCTGGCCAGGGTGCCCCTGAAGGAACGGTAGTTGTCGCAAGGGAGCAGACAGAAGGCCGGGGAAGAATGGGTCGAAGCTTCTACTCTCCCAACG
Organism: Clostridiales bacterium; assembly: GCA_012519195.1. Lineage (GTDB taxonomy): Bacteria > Bacillota > Clostridia > Lachnospirales > Lachnospiraceae > Mobilitalea. The sequence continues at coordinate 7,199 of JAAYQP010000130.1, forward strand.
GTTCTGGTATCTATTTTTCCATTATCTTAAGGCCCAAGCTAAGTATCGAGGATTCCTTAAAAATTACAACAGCAGCTGCTGTGGCAGTAGCCAGAGCCATCGATACCCTTGCTGGTGTGGAAGCCAAAATCAAATGGGTAAATGATATCTTTGTTCATGATAAAAAAGTCTGTGGGATTCTAACGGAGGCATCTTTAAATTTTGAAAATGGCGGGTTAGAATATGCAGTTGTAGGAATCGGAATCAATATCTCCACACAAGACTTTCCAAAAGAAATTGAAGCCATAGCAGGATCAATCTTCTCACAAAAACCTGGAGATACCCCAATATCCTCTGTTCTTGTAGCAGAAGTTTTAAACAATATTGCAGAAGCGATGGATTCCTTGACTGATTGTAAATACCTAGAGGAATACCGACGTCGTTCTTTTCTCCTTGGAAAGAATATTCTAGTCATAAAAGGCGGACAGACAATCCCAGCAAAAGCAATTACGATTGATGATAATGCCCGCTTGGTCGTAGAATATGATGATCACACCAGAGAAGCACTCTCCTCCGGAGAGGTTAGTATCCGACCACAATAGCGAAGTTTCGTAATGATCTACTAAGTTAACAGCAAGAAAGGAAGCATTATATGAAACATACACCCTTAAATTTAGATATCACAAATCGCAATGTAACGAAGAAGAACATCGTAAACCGCAGAGATTCTAAGGTGAAAAATCTTGTCATAACAGGAATGTTTACTGCCATCATCTGCGTCTTGTCACAGATATCCATACCTACGCAGCCGATTCCCTTTACCTTAGGTTTGTTCGCAATCTTTCTTACTGGTGCTCTTCTCCCACCCCGGGCTGCATTTTTATCCGTACTCGCTTATCTATTATTAGGTGCTTTCGGCCTACCAGTCTTTGCAGGATTTAAGGGAGGAATTCACGCACTAACCGGAATGACAGGTGGTTATCTTATGGCATATCCGATTATGGCATTGGTTACTTCCTCCCTATTCAAGTATTCAAAGAAGTGGAAACTATTATTCTTAGCAGCCGGAATGGTACTATCCCTGATCCTATGTTATGTCATTGGTACCCTATGGTTTACTTTTGTAACCGACAACAGCTTCTACACTGCATTAACGCTGTGTGTCTTTCCTTTCATAATCTTTGATCTTATGAAAATAGGATTTGCCATTTTTACCAGCACCATTATTAAAAAAGCAATCGATAAAGTAATTACAAACGAATAATTGATCCCAATGGGCTATGGTTACTAATTACTGAATTTCTTAGTTATATTAGGGGATCCATAGCTCTATTCTTCGATTAAAAACCAGGTTGTCATCTCTGTCACTCCACGATTTGCCCAAGCAAAGTATGGAATTAATTTAAGAGGTACCGTACGCTTTGGAAGAGGTTTATCTAAATAGAGTTCCTCCATTGTCTCACGAACCGATACTTGGGTTGTAATGATAGGAAGCTCTGTATGATCAATCATTTCCTTAACAACTTCATAGTTAGCTGCTCTTGAAATACGAACATCTCGTAAGTTGTATGGATTATCAATAGCTTCTGCACAATAAACCAAAGGCCCTCTTGTGATTGCAGCACGCCCGCATAGATCAACTACCTTTGAATTTGCTTCGAATATTTTTACATCCATCTTTAATTCTAAAACGATTTGATCCCCTGATTTCCAGGAACGCTTACAATAAGCATAGCCATTTTTAATAGGTAAAGTTAAAAGCTCATCATTTATTCTTATCTTCGCATCATCCGCCCAACCTGGGATTCTTAGTGCCAGAGTATAATCACCCTCTGTTAGCGTAGTGATATTGATGCATCCATCATAGGGATATTTTGTTTTCTGTTCTAGCTTCACATTTTTATCATTTAATGGTATGGTAGCTTTCCCACTCATATAGCAATGTGCATAGATTACATCATCTGCTACTGAATACATATAATCGGCGATGGAACCGATCGCACGTAATAGGTTGGGAGGACAGCAGGAACAATCAAATACCTTTACTCTTTCTAAAATCGGTAAATGTTCCTTCAACCCCTGCGGTCTTGAATCGTTAAAAGCGTTACGATTCGGATTGGTTGCAAGTGGATTTTCATAAAAGAAACTGTCCCCAGCTAAGGAAATTCCACTAAGAACCGTATTATACAAGGCACGCTCTGCGCAATCTGCATAGATATGATTTGGCTCAATCAACCACATCCTGCGGCAAAACAAGGCAAGGGCAATGGATGCACAGGTTTCATTATAAGAGGTATATTCCGGCAAATCATAGTCAAAAGTAAAGGACTCTCCCCGATTGGTGGAACCAACACCGCCAGTGATATACATACGACGATTCACGATATTCTTAAAAAGCTTTTTACAAACTTGATATAGCTCATCATCCTTATTGATTAATGCCATGTCAGCCATACTACTGTAAAGGTAGAGCGCCCGTACAGCATGGCCTTCCGCTGTCTCTTTCTCCCGCACCGGAAGATGGGACTGCATATGTTCTTGATCGGTAAAGCTATAGGTTTCGTCCCGATCACTTGTACCACGGGTATTAATAAAATATTCAGCCAATTCCTTATAGCGTTCTTCTCCGGTATATTCATATAGCTTAAATAAAGCAAGCTCAATCTCCTGATGTCCCGGAGTATCAAATTTTGCTGAATGTTCGATACGGAATACACGGTCAATGAGGTCAATATACTTTTTTGCCACTTCTAGCATAGCAGTTTTACCAGTTGCTTTGGCATAGGCAATTGCCCCTTCTACCAAATGGCCAGCACAATATAATTCATGGTCCGTTCTTCTTGTAAATCTTGCTTCTGGCTCCACAACAGTAAAATAAGCATTGAGGTAACCGTCTTCTCCCTGTGTATCTACCATACGTTGTACCAGTACATCTACTTTAGCCTCTAGTTCCGGGTCAGGCTGTTTTTGTAGGAAGTATGCTGCACCCTCAATCCATTTGGTAACATCCGATTCCCAGAAGATATGAGGTTTGTTAGGCATTCCTTCCTTCCAATTAAAATTCAAAGCTTCAAAGCGACCGGTCTCTTCAAAGCGATCATACACTGCATTTATTGTAACTTCGCGAAATAAATCCTGCTTCTCTTTCCAAAAACCCTCCATCAAGTCAATCTGGTCAAAGGATACTGGCTTTCCAACATATTTCTCCATCACATTTCCTCCATTCGTGTCGTAATCTAAATATAAACTATGCTTTCATTCCGGTCAACGAAATTCCTTCGATTAAATACCGTTGGCCAATTAGATAAATTAGAATACAAGGTGCTA
>JAAYQP010000131.1 GCA_012519195.1 Clostridiales bacterium
GCTATTGTTAAACTTAACGTATTAATTACATTCTATAACGTTTTCATTTTAACATAATTTGTGACAAATAAAAAGAGTATATAAAAACCTTGGAAATGCTGTGAAGCATTCTCAAGGTTTTTTAAAACAAAAATAACAGGTAATACGACGGGGGGTTTTCTGAGTATCATTAAGATTCATGGTATAGGTCCCTAATTTATCAGTAGCAGTAAATTGAAAGCTTACAGTTGCTGGTAAAATTATATTTTTACTATAGGAACCTTCAATATTCATAGTTTCTCCAGGAGACAGGGTTAGCTGTATTTGCTGAGAGGTTTTCGAGTTACGATTAAATATGACTACAGAGTCATCCATTTTAATTTTAATCTGTGAAACCAATCCCACTGAAAAGTCCGGTGTAATTGTTACTGTTAAATAAAGTTGCTGTTTTGAATTATTTGTAATTGTACCTACTTGATTGAATTTATTATCTAGGTTATAGACCCTATTATCAATGCCTTCCAGTTTCAATACTCCATTTGAATCGGATGATAGGCTTGCAAAGGCATCTCTTTCTAAATTAACTTCTCCTAAAGCTGCTGTATTTGGCATAGATATAATCGCAAATAGTAAGCTTAATGCAAATAAAAGATATGGCAGTTTATTCTTCATCATCCCCCTCTCCTCCTTCCTAGAAATTTTGCTTTTGCCCGCCTCATACGACGATTGGCTATCTTATCCCTAATTGCCCGCAAGGGGATCCAATCTTCAAATCCATGAAAATGTCCCAGAATATAAAAAATCAGTTTAAACCAGAATCCCATAGCGATTCCTTCAAGGGCGATTGCCAATATTGGATTGATTTGATGCATAGCTACAATCCATGGTCTAGGCAATAGGATGGGATAATTAAAAATCTGAATATATCCCTGATACATTCCGGTAGCTTCATGGGGTAAAACATCTAATACCACAATTTCCTTTGATCTTGGCCATAAATACTCCGGAGCATCGGTGACACTAAGCGGTGCTACCCCTTTCACAATCGTCCAAACAGGAACAAAACCATTGTTTTTTATATCCATAGTTAATTGCCCCAGCTTATTTACCTCAACCTGATCACCTTGACTTGCGGGAAATTCACTTACAAGATATCGAATTTGTGTAACTCTAGAACCCAGATATATGATGATTACTACAGTGCAAATTGCTACTATGGTTAGTGCCCGATACACATGCTTTAAACGCAGTCGATGCCTAGGTTTTCTCTTTTTATTATGGCGTTTTCCATAGATCGATGTTCGAATGCCTAAGAGCAAAAATAAAAGGGATGCAAACCTAGAATATCTCCCTAAACTTGATTGTAGGCCTGCAGATATTTTACCCAATCCAGGAATCACCAATGGTTGTCCGTTGATCGTAACTACTTTACCGACAACTCGATCTATCACTACCTCCGGTTCTCCACTTTCCTGATCCGGATAAGGAGAGTTATCTCCTTTGGTAATAAAGCCGGTATCACCTATTTCCATAATTCGATGAGTAATATAGGGCGCATTTAATACTACCGGCCGGAACATTACGATATCCCCGGGCTTTACATCTTTCGTAGGCCAGACAAGGAATGCATCATTTACCTTAATCAAAGGCTCCATGCTATTGGAATATACATATGTCAAAATAGGAGCACCACTGGTTTTTGATCCCAAAGTAAACAAGAAGGTTATTAAGATTAAACCAAGAAGTGCTCCATATAAGATTTTTTTCATGCTATATTTCCTAATAATTTTTTAGTCTATAAACATGTATTTTACTCAATTATTGTGCTCTGCTACCTTCTACTATTGTACGCTACTACCTTCTACATGAAGTACAGCGTTTAGTGACTTTGCTGCGTTCTGATCACTTGTATCCAGTGAGAAATAGAAATCGCTGGCAGAACCTACTCCGATCGTTGAACTGGAGCTAGTCGTAGGATTTAATTTTATAGCTTGATTATTATCACTGGTCATATAAACATTTACTGGAATATCGGAGTTGTTTTTAATTCGAATAACTCCGCTGTTAGGGGTGCCAATAGTAAATGTAGCATCCGTATTAAATCCACTTTTAGCACTATTATTAATTGCTTCATTTAGATTAAAGGAAACCGTTCCATCATTCTGTGTTTTTACAAGTCCAGAATAATTAGAAATATTGGTAATCTGAATTGCCACATTATCATCGGTATCCACTACTTCACTATTCTTACTGTCCAAATTACCAGTTGGTTCATCAGCCAATACAATGGCAGGATGGTTTACAAGTGCTCTCCCTATGGAGACTCTCTGTTGTTGCCCTCCGGATAGCTGATTCGGTAGGTGTCCTACTCGATCCTCAACTCCTAAGGTATTCAAAAGCTCCCTTAGTTCTTCCTTTTTTACCGTTCTTCCATCCAATAGAAGAGGTAGGGTAATATTCTCTTCAACATTTAAGATCGGTATCAAATTATAAAATTGATAAACCAGTCCGATCTGTCTCCGTCGAAAAATAGCTAGATTCGATTCATCCAATTGATAAATGTCGGTACCATCGATGTAGACTTTTCCGGATGTTGGCGTGTCCACGCCACCTATCATATGCAAAAGAGTGGATTTACCTGAACCAGATGGTCCGATCACTGCAACAAATTCACCCTTATCTATTGAAAAGGAAACATGATCCAAAGCAGTTACTGCGGTATCTCCTTTTCCATATATCTTGGTTAAATTCTCAACTCGTAATATTTCCATAGTATCATCCTTGCCTTTCAACTTGTTTTTCTCATAGGTATCATGATAAACCCAAGAGTGTAATTATCTTTCGTTTCTAAGTTTACTATAAACAAGTGACAGCTCAGTGACTTTTTCTATTACAAAATTGTCACTTTACAGGAACTCACGATGAAATAGTAATTTTACTATCCTACCCAGTTCTCAGACAATGCTTTTGTATAGTCGAATGGAGAAGATACTTCCTTCCCCTGGCTTACTCTTTACTTGAATATCCCCCTCTTGACTACGAATAATTCGATATGACATTGCTAAACCGATTCCAACACTGTCTGAAGATGCATTCTTTCCACGATAAAATCGAGTAAATATATGAGGCAAATCCTCTTTACTAATTCCTTTCCCATTATCCGTAATTAATACTTCGTAATAAAGCGGATTATCCTGGAATGATATGGAAATATGCCCTCCACAGGGTGTGTGTTCAATGCAATTTTTAATAATGTTGATTAGGGCCTCGGATGTCCAATGAAAATCACAGAGGATTATATGGGAGTTATCAACCTTTTTGCTATAGGTAATTTCTTTAATCTCCATTGTCACAAGGAATGGTTGCAGAACATGATCGATTAATTGAGCAGCACAGATCCTTTCCTTTTTCATCTCAACGACGCCTGCATCCAACTTAGCCATTTTAAGCAGGGAGGCAACAAGCCACTCAATACGCTCCAATTGTGAATTTAGTATGGAAGTAAATTCCCGACGTTTTTCTACAGAAGTAGTTTCATCCTGTAACAGGTCCACCATGACCATCATGGAGGTAAGTGGCGTTTTCAATTGATGGGATATTTCGGCCATTTGATCCGATAGCAATAATTTTTCCCTTTGCAGCTGTTCATTGTATTCCGTTAACATTAAAGTTACCTTATATATTTCACTTTTTAGTATACTAAGCTCTCCCTCTGCGTTATCCCGGATATCTAAGGAGTAATTTCCACTTGAAATCTGCCTTAAGTATTCTGATAACTGACTTAGATTTTTATAACGCTTTATGGTGAATATATAGAAAGTTGTGCATAGCAAAAAGACCGTAATCATAACGATGATTCCGGCCCAGATACTTATTGCAAAACCTACAAGGATCATTATTGTAGATAGTAGAAAATTAAATATAGTAATCTGCTGAATTTCTTTATTTCTAAAAGATCGCATGATAGGACTCTCCTAAACTCGGTAACCGATTCCCCGCTCTGTTTTAATAATGGTTGGATTTTGTGGGTCATCCTCTATTTTTTCCCTTAAACGCTTGATATAGACAGTAAGGGTATTATCATTTACAAATTCTCCTGAAACATCCCATATACTTTCCAATAATTGGTTTCTTGAAAGAATATGCCCTTCATGATTGATCAAGGTAAGGAGTAATCGATACTCTAATGCTGTTAAAAATACATCCTTCCCATTCTTTTTAACGGTACCATCCGTAATATCCACTTCAACATTCCCAAATTGGAGCATATGATGTCCTTCATAACGCTTCCCAGCCCTTCGAAGTACACTTCGTATTCTAGACTGTAGTTCCCTGATCCGAAAGGGCTTTGTAATATAGTCATCTGCTCCAATATCTAGGCCCATGACTACACTTCCTTCATCATCCCTTGCAGTTAAAAAGATTACTGGGATATCTTCCTTTTCCTTTAGAAGTTTGCACAGCTCAAATCCATTACCATCAGGTAGAGAAATGTCTAAAAGTGCAAGTTGAAAATCACCCTCCGCAATTTGGGCCTTAGCTGAGGCAGCATCATTACAAATCGTGACATCATAATTTTCTTGCTGTAAGGAATATTCCAATCCTAGGGCAATGGTTTTATCATCCTCAACGAGTAATATTCTGTTTCTATTTGACTTGTTTTTATTCCTATTCATCTTCCTTAAACACCTATTTAAAACTATTTCGATAGACCTTCTCTATGTCTTTTTCCCCTACTTCTTCCGGATGATTTTTTAACTTTCTTTTATTACTTGCAATGCCTGAAGAGTATTCCAATATCTCCTCAGAAGTAAGCTTAATATCGACCTGAATTAAGGTATCAAACACCTTCTCAAGCTGCTCCATCTTATCCATTCCTAGAAGCTTCAGCATTCTTTTGATTTTGTCCTTATTCTTAAAGATTTTTAGATATTCTATGGTAAGTACTCCATTCGCTAGACCATGAGGAAGACCTTTATAGTAGGTCAGAGGATATCCCATTCCATGTGGTAATGATGTCCCCGTTTGGGCAATGGCTATTCCACCGAACATAGATGCTAACATCATACTGTCCCGAAATTTTTCCGTTAGATTCCGATTGATCAAATGCTCAAAGCAGGATTTAAATAACTCCAAACCTTTTTCACAATATAGGTCAGACATCATGGTGGCATTGGTATTTAAGTAGCTTTCTACAAGATGAGTGAAAGCATCGATCGCAGTATTTACAGTAATATCATAAGGGGTATGATCGGTAAAACTACTGTCCAGATAAGCTACCCTTGGAAAGATAGCTTGTCCTAGGTTTTTCTTGGTTTTTTCCCTATGAAATGTTATAACACTATGCTGGGTAACTTCAGACCCAGTTCCCGATGTCGTAGGGACTGCAACTACCGGAAGATATGAAAGCTGTTGGCTTCCGATTATATTGTCCTTATTGATCTGAGGATTTTTGATAAAGACAGCTACAGCTTTTGCTACATCTAAAGGAGAGCCTCCTCCAATACCAATGACAAAATCAACATTCTCTTTTTGTCCAATAGCAGCTGCCTTCTCTACTGTTTCGATTGATGGGTTTTCTTCAACCTCATCAAAGATTGCATACTTTATAGCTAAACGCTCTAAAGCATTCGTTATCTGAGCTAGTGATCCATTTACCTTTGATGAGCTTTTCCCGGTAATAATATAGGCTTTACGTCCGAGTTTTTCCATATCATTTTTATTATTCTCTATTACCCCTCGACCAAAATGTATTTTGGTTGGCATCAAATACTGAAACATAATGAAACATCCCTACCTTTTATCCTATACTTTATGATATAACCCATACTTTATGAAACTTTAATTACTCCCAGTTTTTCCAGATCTCAGGCTTATAGCCAACCGTAGCAAGCTTCCCATTCCTTACAATTGGTGTCAACAGTAGCTGCTGATTTTCAAGTATCTTTTGCTCTTTATCTTCCTCTGCAATATATTCGATCAATGCCAAGGTGTCCTTATCTTTACAGTTTTTATTAATCAAGGCATCAAGCCCACCAACTGCCTGTTTCACACTGGAAAACTCACCTTTACTTAAGCCTTTTTCTTTCATATCAACATATTGGAACTTCACACCCCGTTCCTTAAAATATCTTTGTGCCTTTTTCGTATCAAAGCACTTGTTCGTTCCAAATATCTGTATATTCATAAGTTGCCTCCCATAATTTAGCTATTAACGAAAACTATTTTTTCTTCTTGCCCTTGGTAAGTTCATAGCTTTCCTCGATCATCCTTTCTATCTCCTGATCCGGCACAGTCCCATCCAAGATGATTGAATTCCAATGTTCTTTATTCATATGATATGCCGGTACTACGGAACGAAATGCACTCCTAAAGAAATCTCTCGATTCCGGATCACATTTTACATTAATCCACAGATACCCCTCTTTTTCATAGATACATGCAAACATTTTCTTATTCTCTTTATGCCGCATCACTGTCCAGTTGCTATCATGAAATGGGTAATCTTCATATACATTTTTAAATTTACTGCAAAATGCTATTACCTCTGCTCTTTCAAACATTCCAATCACCTTCGATTCGCTCTTTATTTTTCATTGACCAGATACCTTAAGACTGTTTTCAATTTAGCTTTTTCTGTTCTTCGCATGTCTGAAATATAGATTTCTCTATGCTTTAGGGTTCTTATCTGCAAATTATTTTCGTCGATAAATTCCTTCATCTGTTGAAAACTTCTAGGTTCATCATCAAAGGGACCTATATGCATCATCTGAACAGCCAATCCGTCCTCTATAGTTTCAAATCGAATATCATCCAATAATGGATGATTCTTTTTCCTTCTAACATGTTCAATCGCTAGATTCACGACTTCCTGCGTTACAAAATCAGGCTGTCGAATCATAATTGTATATAACAATTCATCTTTCATTAATGTTTTTGCTTGTCTGCCCTTTTCCGTTAGATCCCATACACCTTCCAATGGGTATACGGTATATTCATAGTAACCTTCCGGGGTATAACCGTTTTTAGGCATCATCCGAACTGCATAAGCTAAGGAGTATAGTGCCTCTACTCTTGTAGAAAATGCCTGACTATTCGGATTACCTTCCCCATCAATCATGAAAAACTTCAATGGAGGTATTGTAACCAATTCTGGTTTTGCTTTCGGTAAATATAAGCTTTTTTCCTGCTTTCTCCATTCATATTTCATTTTTATCTCTCTCCTTAGGTTTATTCTCCCGATCTATGGCAATCGTCCCAATTTTTATAATTAGACCTTTCTATCATATATTAAATATTCCTTATCTTCAATAAAATTATTTCCATTTCTTACTTTAACAATATAATATTATTCTTCTTCAATACTGGATTTCTTGGAAAAATAAAGCATCTGTGTTTGATAAAGAAAAGCCGGTATTAATAAAAGAATTGCAAGTAGCCCAAATCCTATAACCCCTTTTGAAAAGGATTGTGCTTGAATAAAACTAATAATTGAGAAGATTAGGAAAAGTACAGCAACTGTTAGACGAGCATTCCTAAGAGCCTTATAATATAAAACTCTATCTTCATTGGTTGTATGTAGCTCGAAACAACGTCCATCATTCTTTTTCTCAACTATTAGCAATTCTTTGTTATAATTCCCTGGATTTACAGCAATCTGGCCTGTTCCCTTACCATAAGGTCTCCAACGTACTTTTCCGACCGATAAATTAAGATTAATATTTTTATAAAATACCTGATAACCTAACTCTTCCAAGAAGGCTTTATAATCTTTCACTTTCTGATCGGATTGGCCAGCTACAAAATCAATGCAATACTGGTATTCCCCTGGCTTACACTTTGTAAACTCATAGGATAGCTTGCCAGTTCGATCCAAACGGTACCCTTTCTCTGCCATTTGATTCAGCCATTTCTCCTGTGCCTTTAAAAATCCTCCAAAAAAGCGATAGTATTTCTTCATTCCAGATCCCCTCCAATAATTTGTTCTGCGGTTATTACCAGCTCTTTCATACGCAATAATTCTGCTTTTGCAACTTCTCTTCCTAATTCCGTAATGATATATTCCTTCTTCCTACCTTTACCATCATCCACCGGGGAGATCCAACCCTTTTCTTGCAAATTGTTAAGTGCGCCATAAAGCGAGCCTGCACCCAAAATCAAGCGGCCTCCCGTTTTCTCTTCCACAAACTGCATGATGCCATATCCGTGCATCTTTTCATACAATGCCAGCAAAATGAAGAATGTAACTTCGGTTAAGGCTCCACCTTTTACATTATCACGCATCGTTTCCTCCTTATTACTATGTCAGCTAACTTAGGATATTGCTTAGGCTACAATTCCATTGTTACGCTTCACGATATAACGCTTACTGTAATATTTATATCACTAAGCGTAATAATTGTCAATGGAAAATTTGTAAAAATAATCGGTTGAACTTCCATGAAGTCAACCGACTATTATATAGTACTTTATATATTATAGTTTTACCGCTCTTGTAGCGAAGAAAGTAGGCACATTAAATTCATGAAGATTACCCACCCCATTGGTATCTTGATATATATCGGTAAGAACAAAGCCTGCTTTCAATTGCCACCGATTTGTTCCTCAATGGTATGAGAAAATTGAATTCCCCAATCATTTTTAATGGATTTTTCATATAGTTCTTTATCTTTTAAAGGATTAAATGGTAATTTGTGTACGATCTTAGTTTCATCATCATCAAAGAGAAAATTTATTCCATTATCTAACCCTGCCAATAAAATACCACCTTTTTTAAGTACTCTATGGCATTCCTTCCAAACTGGAAGAACATCTTCTATATAGCAATTGGAGACCGGATGAAAAATCAAATCAAATGCCTCATCTTCGAAAGGTAAGGGTTGCGTCATGTCAGCGCGAACCGTAGTAATCTCATAATTTTCTCTTTTTGCTACTTCGATTTCTCTTTGCAATTGTCTTTCAGAATAATCTAGTACGGTACAATCAGCACCTAAAGCCGCAAATATCGGCATTTGTTGCCCACCGCCTGAAGCCAATCCAAGGACCTTAGCACCCTTCATTTCACAAAACCATTCCTTTGGTACTGGCTTGTTAGGCGTTAATACAACAGACCAATCATTATTTTTTGCCTTCTCAAAGATTTCATGAGTTATCGGCTGCCCCCACTCCCAGCCATCATCAACCCATTTATCAATTGTTTTCGAATTTATTTCTGTATATTTATTATTCATATTATTTATGTGTGATGTTTGTTACTATCATAATCACACTTTTCTCCTTTCTTCTTCCACTTATCTTTTATGGACATTATAATCGTAACAAAAATAACTGCACCCGTAAAGTTAAGAAAAATATCCCGATAGGCATTGGGATGCAAAGTTTCAAAAAATCCACTGATCCATACATAAAAAAACACAACACTCATTGAAATAGCATAAGGAATTAGAAACGATAAAATCTTACTCTTAAACTGTATTCTATCCATTAATATTATTGTTAAAACACCGATGAATACTACAACTGCTCTGTTCAAGATATGAGTATTTGTATCTTCCAGTCTTCCCATATAAAGTTGCAAAGAACTACTGAAGATTGTTGTAATCGTATAAAAGATACAAAAATAAATAAATCCACTCTTAAACCCACTTGTTATTTTTTCTTTCATAATTATTTATATCCCCTTTATTAATATGGCTTTGCTATATTAATTGAAGTCGTTAGCTATTTATAATAAGCTTTAACTTCTCTTACGTTTCTTGAAATCAAGCTCAATTCGTTCTTTCCAATTTTCCTTTATTGAATGGCCTGCCCGCATGCAACTTACGGTTTCACTGATTACTTCATAATTAAGTAATGTCCCCTCACGATCCGCATGATAATTGGAAGCTCTATCACTAGTGATTCCAAAACTCTCTGCAGTGGCAATCGCATCCATATTAGCTCCGAGAAAGATAAATTCCCAGCCAAATTTCGTCTTTTGCCGTTCAATCATTTGACGTATTTTCTCATAGCTATACTCACGACTTGCATTTTCCATACCATCCGTGATGATAACGAACATAACATGCTCCGCACGTTCTTCTTCCCTTGTATGCTTTTGTACATTAATAATTTTATTTATCGTTTTTCCTATGGCATCTAATAATGCAGTACTACCTCTAACATAATAGTCTTTATCTGTGATAGGCTCTACCCCTAGAAGGTTAATGCGATCATGTAATAATTCATATCTGTCATCAAATAATACAGTAGTTATTATTGCCTCTCCAGGTTCTTTTTTTTGCTTTTTAAGTAATGCATTATATCCGCCTATCGTATCACTTTCAAGACCACTCATTGACCCACTTCTATCAAGAATAAATACTAATTCTGTTAAACCTTTTTTCATATTGTTATCCTCCAATCAATTATTATGGTTCAAGGATAACATTTCACATTTAACATTTGGTCGCATCGGAAGCGACAATTAAACTTTAACTCCTAGCAGATTTTCATCAAAGGCAAATAAGGCTTCATTGATTTCGAATATATTGTAATTTCCTTCTTCAATAAAATACTCAATAATAAGATCAAATTTGCAGCTATGAGAAAGCGCAAAACCAGCCCTTCTTAGCAAATCTTTAGTTTCATCAAGATTTAATTGCAATGCAATAGCAAAAGCAATTGCTGTAGGCTTGCTTGGTTTATAATTGATGTCATTACGAATTTTTGAAAATAGTTTACGATCTATATTAGCTCTTTTATAAGTTTCTGAATCAGTCATACCTTTTTCATCGATTAAACGAAGCAGCATCTGTGAGAAAGTTTCATCCATATTCTTTACCACTTCATCTAGACTGCGCTTACTTTTTCTAACTCTTGGAGCTTGTTCGGGCAAGGATTGTTCAGGAAACTCTAAAATAGTATCTCTTAGTTGGACCGTAGTATCGGATCTGGACCTATGGTCCCTTGGTGCTTCCTCTATGTACTTATCATCAATATATTGTGTAATCGAAGAAAACAATTTTTCAGACAATACATATGAGGTTTTATCATATACAACCAAGTAAACCGTCATTTCATTACTCAATAAAAAATCGCCAATCACCGAAATTGCAATTTGTAAAGCTTTGTCCTTTGGATAACCATAGGCACCGGATGAAATCAGCGGAAATGCAATACTCTCCAATTGATACTCCTTTGCAAGTGAAAGGCAATTTTTGTAACAATTCCTTAGTAATAGTTCCTCATCACTTGTACCGCCATGCCAAATAGGACCAACGGTATGGATGATATATTTTGCAGGAAGCTGATATCCTTTTGTAATCTTTGCTTGCCCAGTTTCGCAACCGCCTAACCTTTTACATTCTTCAAGAAGCTCAGGTCCTGCAGCTCTGTGGATTGCTCCGTCAACCCCTCCACCACCAAGTAAGGTAGCATTGGCAGCATTAACAATCGCATCCGCCTGAACTTTTGTTATATCATTACGAATAATTTCGAGTGGCATTCATGAAACCTCCTTACTTGCCTTAAGAAAATCCGACCAATGGTTTAGAAGTATACTTACTATCATATCTTAAATAATACTTATCTTCAATATTCATTCTCCATTTTTTGTTTTTACTGTTTTCAATAGACTATTTCCATTATATTGCTAGGTCACTCCTTTTCTTATAGATCAATTTTGATCTGCATATCTCCACCATAGAAAAGTACCAATTAGTCCTGTGAAACACGTAAAAAGCACAATAACAATACTAATCCATTCAATCATCTCTATTCCTCTTAACCGGCGAACGATCTCTAGATTTTCCCTCACAGTTAATTCAGGATAGGAATATGGGGTTTCTACAATGTAACCAACCTCACGCCAAATATTACTATTGTCCGGACTTACTTTTTGACCCAGAAGATAGCATTGCCCAGTTGAAGGAGTTATCATCCCAAGTAACATTCGAATTGTCGTTGTTTTACCCGCACCATTCAACCCTAGAAAACCGAAGATCTCTCCTTCTTTCACAGATAGGTTCACATTGTCAACAGCCTTCTTTTCACCATATATTTTTGATAAATTAGTGGTATTAATCATCTCCATTCTACTGATCCTCCTCAATGATCTGTTGTGCAAGGCCTTTAATTAAAAGTTTCAACACTTGATCGAAATCGCTTTCCCCAATTTCAACAATGTGGATCATACTAATAAAAATCGTCCTTAATGAAGCTGCGATAAGGTCATTATTGATACCTTTTTTTATCCTCAAATAGGATAAAATCTTATCTGTGAAAATATCATCTAGAGAATGATGATCCTTGATTAACTCCCTAGGTATTTTTCTCAATAGA
>JAAYQP010000132.1 GCA_012519195.1 Clostridiales bacterium
AATTCTGATAGCCCAGGCTTCATAGGCACAGCTTAATAGTAAAACTGTATTTGCCGGCATTAGCATTACAGTTCTTAAATCCACGGTAACCTCTCAGAGCTTTAATTTAATAAGTCAAACAATTTGTTCTAAATATATTATATTTCAAAAACTCCTAAATTCAAAAAGTTTTCGAGTTTGTTTAGTAATAAAACTCAGGTAACTATGTTCAGAATTTGAGTAAGGATGCCACGAGAATAGCAGAAAGCCAGTCATGATTATGTGACCGGCCTTCTGCTTTGAATGGCTTGCTTTTACTTGTTATTGGTTACCCTCCCGGCAGGCTGTATATAAAACCGTAAAATTTGAGCTAGTCGTAATTTAAGGGTAATATTTAGTTTTAGCTTTTGCGTGGCTTCGTTTACCGGTTTGCGTTGTAAATGAAGCTTATAGAAAAGTAAATCATATACTGACTATAATAAAAAATATGATTCTGTTAATGCTATATATAAGCAACCATGGTATAGCACTAATCGAAGGAGAAATCTTATGAAAAGAAAATTTACAGTTATACTTTTACTTTTTGTATTGATATCTACATCAACGGCCTGCACAGCATTGCAGCCGAATAAAGGGAAAGTTGAAGGCAAGAATATAGATAAAGCCACACAAAGCAGCGATCCCGATGACGAAAGCGATATACTTCAGGAAGGCAGTGAGGAGTATATAAAAAGCATAATAGAAGAGATATCCATCGATGTTCTGACCTCAATAAAGAACTTTGACATGGAGAAGCTTGCAGATGCGATACATCCTGATAAGGGAGTTCGCTTCTCACCATACGGGTATGTTGATGTAGACAACAATCTTGTATTCACTGCAGAGGAAGTAAAAAATCTGGCTGCCAGCTCAAAGACATATCTTTGGGGGCATTACGATGGCTCGGGTGATCCTATGGAACTGAGCTTCCCGGACTATCACAAAAAGTTCATATATGATTTAGACTTTCTAAATGCCGAGCAAATAGGGTACAACAAAGTCCTGAGTCATGGAAATTCACTTAACAACAGCTTCGAGGTTTACAAAGATTCGATCATCGTCGAATATTACTTTTCCAGCGTTGATCCGAAGTACGAAGGTATGGACTGGAGGAGCCTCAGGCTCGTATTTGAAAAGAAGGATGATATCTGGTATATCGTCGGTATCATTCATAATCAGTGGACGATTTAAGTCCGCGTTCTGCTGCTTCCGTAAATAATTTTTTTCGTATATGTTCTAAAACTATTGACCAAAAACTATTTGGCGCATAAGATAATATCATATCAAATAATTTTGATATGAGGTGATAGCTTGTCAACTATTTACGAAGATCACGCAAAGATATTTAAAGCTTTTTGCGATGAAAAGCGGCTGCAGATACTGGAACTACTGCGCGGCGGCGAGAAATGCGCCTGCGTTTTGCTGGAACAATTGGACTTGGGTCAGTCGGGTCTTTCCTACCACATGAAGATTCTGGTTGAGTCGGGTGTAGTGGAAAGCCGACAGGAAGGTAAATGGACACATTACAAAATTAGCGAGAAAGGCCGTGCTTCTGGTATAGATCTTCTAAGAGAACTTACAACACCGAACACGATTATAGAAAAAAACAAATGCTGCAAATGATACAGGCCATCTGATGGATGGCTTTTAACAGGGAAAATACATCAAAAAAATTTGATATGATTGTCCGTCTTTAGAAAGTAGGTTGACTTATGCAATTATTAAAGACAATCTGGGATATTTTCCAGAAGCAGATTCTAGGCATGAAATGGCTTAATGACTTAATTGGAACTGTGTTATCCGCTCTGGGGTTTGATACATTCAATCGCTGGATCGGCAGCATTCAGTTTTTTATTTATGACGTTATAAAAATCGTAGTCCTATTATGCTTCTTAATCTTTATTATCAGTTATATTCAAAGCTACTTCCCCCCGGAGCGCACCAAAAAGATCTTGGGAAGGTTTCGCGGGATTGGGGCAAATTCCGTTGCAGCTCTGCTTGGAACGGTGACACCTTTCTGTTCCTGCTCGTCCATTCCATTATTTATTGGCTTTACTTCCGCAGGCTTGCCGCTCGGAGTCACCTTTTCATTTCTAATTTCTTCGCCGATGGTAGACCTGGGTTCCCTTGTCCTGCTAATGAGCATATTTGGGGCAAAAGTCGCTCTTTTATATGTGATATTCGGTTTAATAATTGCTATAATCGGAGGCACATTAATCGAGAGAATGCATATGGAAAAGCATGTCGAAAGCTTTATTATGACTGCCGGAAGCGTTGATATCGAAACGCCGGATCTTTCAAAAAAGGACCGGTTGATTTATGCAAAGGAACAAACCCTTTCAACCTTAAAAAAGGTTTTCCCTTATATATTGATTGGAGTTGGAATAGGTGCAGTTATTCATAACTGGATACCGGAGACATGGGTAGTGTCCCTGCTTGGAAGCAATAATCCCTTCGGCGTAATTTTAGCGACAATAATTGGTGTGCCGATGTATGCCGATATTTTCGGCACGATTCCCATTGCCGAAGCATTGCTTTCTAAAAGTG
>JAAYQP010000015.1 GCA_012519195.1 Clostridiales bacterium
AAGCAAACAACAATTTTACCTTTGCTTTTTAGAATTTTTAATGATTTTGAGAACGAAAATATTGATGATAAAACTCTCTGTAAGGTTTTAGATTATTTGCTTACATACTTAGTGAGGATTACAGCGTGCGAAATAAATAAAAACTTATCAAAATTTATGAAATCAATGTACGATAGGGTAATTGATGGAAATTATAAAAATTATTATGAGAAATTTGTTACGTTTCTAAATGATTTGAGGGTAAAAGATCGTATGCCAACAAATAAAGAATTTAGAGATGCTCTTTTATATAAACCACTCTATAAAAAACCAATTTGTAAGTTTGTACTCTCTGTAATTGAGAATTCAACAAAAGAGCACATTGATGTCAGTAATCTTACAATTGAACATATTATGCCTCAAAAGGAAAATGCGGCAGTATGGAAAAAAGAAATAGGAGATAATTATAGTAAAGTGTATGAGGTGTATTTGCATACACTTGGAAATTTAACCATTACGGGACTCAATAGCGAACTTGGAACTAAATCCTTTAGCGAAAAGAAGAAAATTATCAAAGATAATTCGAAAGCAAATATTCTCAATAAGGAAGTATTGCTATCTGATAACTGGAATGAAACATCAATTTTACATCGTGCAAACACACTTTCTGATATGTTAATTGCTGAATTTGAATATATTGAAATGCATTCGGATGCTAGTGACACTAATGTGTTGAGTTTCGGAGTAAACAGTGGTATGGACTTTTCAGATACAAAACCAGATGGCTTTTCGTTTGTTGGAGAATATACAAAAGTTACAAGTTGGGCTGAGTTGCTTACAAAATTCATCAATGTTGCCTATGACCTTGATACAGAGGTATTGACAGATTTGGCAAAAAACAATTATTCCATTCCGAATGCAACAAGAGTATATATAACTAATGATGAGAGACAGCTTCGAAAAGCAAAACAAATCGATAATAGTGGTGTTTATTATGAGGCAAATCTGTCAGCTAATAATATTGTTTCATTTATTAAGGATGTGATATCAAAGATGAATCTTGACTTGGAAGATTTTAGTTTTTCTTTGTCAGAAGTACCATTTGATGTTAATGATGAAAGCACTTGGGAAACAGGAATGATTCCAGTTGCAAAATTATTCTATAATTTGATGGAGGACTTGGTGGTACAGTCGAAAATTACGGAAGTAGAGATAGATAAATTGAAGACTAAGGAATATACAAAATCATTATTCCAATCGACTGATTATCCTGCTATTGCAAATAATAGAACGGATAACATGGGTAATTCTAACCAAAAGAGATATAGAGCCAAAGCATTAAGTTTTGAAGGTACAGATATTTATATTTCGACACAGTTCTTTGATTCAGACAGAGATGCGGTAATTGATTGGTACAAAGAACACATTGAATAATTGATAATTTATACTAATAAAGGAAAGATTGGAGAGATGATAAAGATGTCAGAAAATAAAAAAGATGTGCGATTAGGCGACGGGGTAGCGGATAATGTAAAAATAGCGGCTAATCAAGCAGCAATTGATATTGCAAAAGAATTAATAAATGTATTTACTGATTTTGCAAAAGAAATAGCAAAGGATGCACCAGGAAAAATCAGTGAGTGGCTTAATAGTAAAAAGACACAAAACGAATTAGTTGAACTGTGGTCGAATAAATTATTTCAAGATGGACTAATCCCAAAGGGGTATGCAGGATTACCAGGGGAACTTTTAATTGCAAATTTTCATCAAGAAGGATACCTAGATGGAATGTATGCAGGATAAGACCTTCGTGCAGATGCTGGAGGCTTTGGGGTACGATATTGAATTGACCTATGTAAAAAGAAAAAGTGACACCTGTGGTGACACTATTTAGAAACAAAAAAATACTATAAACAGTTAGACAA
>JAAYQP010000133.1 GCA_012519195.1 Clostridiales bacterium
ACCAGAGTGGTCTTACCACAGCTTCCGTGGCCTAACAAAACAACATTCCTTACCTTTTCCGAAGTGTAAACATTCATACCGATTCCTCCAATACGTTTTATAGTAGTAGCACAGGAGCCCGTGAACTAATATTCTGAAAGTATTCTAATATTAGTATTCACTTCTTAATGCTTCTTAGTATATTTTACAAGAATATCAACATATTTACAATACTTTTATGTAATTTTAACAATTTAATTATATTGCAAGTCAATTTTACGCTTTAAACCGTTACACTTTAAAGCAATAGAGTATTGACATCCCAAAAATTCAGCGTTATAATGCTTACTAACTCAAGATTAATCTATTAAAGTTAAGCTAGTTGCAAACTTGCACGAATTTGTTCATGTTTCTCAAGTATTACCATTCTTTTGCAGGATATACCTCGGAAGATGGATTAAGGTAAATAAATTTATAGTAAGGAGACAAAATTATGATTATCGTAATGAAGCCAAGAGCAAAACAAGATTCGATCCTTCGAATTAAAAATATTATAGAATCCCACGGATTAGATGCACATATATCTACTGGAAAACAGGTTACCATCATTGGTGTTGTAGGTGATAAATCCAAGCTGCAGGATCTAAATCTTGAAATATACGAAGATGTTGAAAAAATAGTTGCAGTAACCGAAAGTTATAAACTGGCCAATAAGAAATTTCACCCGGATCCATCGGTCGTAACGGTTGGTAATGTTAAAATCGGTGGTGGAAATTTTGTAATTTTCTCAGGTCCCTGTGCCGTAGAGAGTAAAGACCAGTTACTAGCGACTGCCCATGCCATCAAGAAGGCCGGAGCACATATCCTACGAGGAGGTGCCTACAAGCCTAGAACTTCTCCATATTCCTTCCAGGGCTTAGAGGAGGAAGGTTTAAAATTCATGAAGGAAGCCCGTGATGAGACCGGATTGCCCGTTGTATGTGAGGTAACCAGTCTGAATGCAATTGAGGCTGCAATAAAATATGTTGATATGCTACAGATCGGTGCTAGAAATATGCAAAATTTCTATCTTTTAAAGGAAGCAGGAAAAACCGGCTTACCAGTGCTACTAAAGCGTGGATTATCTGCAACCATCGATGAATGGTTAAACGCTGCAGAATATATTATTGCAGAAGGAAATCCCAATGTTGTACTATGCGAACGAGGAATTCGAACTTTTGAGACAGCAACAAGAAACACCCTAGATATCAGCGCAATTCCGGTTATTAAGGAAAAGAGTCACCTTCCGATTATTGTTGATCCTAGCCACGCAACTGGTGTCCGTGCCTATGTAAAGCCTCTCGCTAAGGGAGCATTGGCTACTGGTGCTGATGGATTGATGATAGAAACCCACCCCAATCCATCCTGTGCCCTATCCGACGGTCCACAATCTTTAACATTTGAACAATTTGAAAACCTGACAAATGAGTTGAAACCTATTGCAGATCTAATTGATAGGAAACTATAATAAAGGAGGCTTCCATGGGAGAATTAAGATGTCAAACGCAGACTGATGAGAGTGATTTTAATAAGTATGTAAAAATAATTGAACCTATCCCTAGTTTAGATAATTTAAACATAGGTTTTATTGGCTTTGGATTAATTGGTGGCTCCATTGCTCGGGCCTTAAAAAAGGCTTGTCCCAGCATTAAGCTAATAGCCTATGATTATCGTCAGAATCCTCCCAGCTCTGAACTGCAGGAAGCTCTCTTCGATCAGATTTTGGATGCTGTCACATTTTCCTTAGAGAAAGATTTTACCGAATGCGATCTTATATTCCTTTGTGCCCCGGTACTTTCAAATATCAATTATCTACAAAAATTAAAGCCAATCATAAAAAAGGATTGTATCCTTACTGATGTTGGCAGCGTAAAAGGTAATATTCATAAGGAAGTAGAAAAATTAAATCTTCAGAAGCAATTCATTGGGGGGCACCCTATGACCGGATCAGAGAAAACTGGCTATCGTAATTCCTATGCCTTACTTATGGAGAATGCCTATTATATTCTTACGCCAACCGACCAGACACCACAGGACAAGGTTGATTTGCTATATCATCTAGTGCAAGAGATCGGTTCCATCCCCATCCTATTAGATGCCCAAGAACATGATGAGATTACAGCTGCCATTAGCCATGTCCCCCATATCATAGCCGCTCAATTGGTTAACTTGGTCAAAAATTCTGATGACAAGGCAGAGAAAATGAGAATGCTTGCAGCCGGAGGTTTTAAAGATATTACAAGAATTGCCTCCTCCTCTCCGATTATGTGGCAGAATATCTGTTTAACTAATGCAGACAGTATTAAAGCATTGCTAGATAGCTACATAGAATCACTTAAAAAGGTATCCCTTTCACTTTCTGAAATGGATCAGGACTATTTATTTGAAATCTTTGATACTGCAAAAGATTACCGAAATTCAATTCCCAATACTTCGAAAGGAATCATCCAAAAAGTACATGAAATCTATATGGATATTAAGGATGAAGCCGGAGCGATTGCCACGATTGCAACTCTTTTAGCAGTTAATCAAATAAGTATAAAAAATATCGGCATCATCCATAACAGAGAATTTGAAGAAGGAGTACTTCGAATCGAATTTTATGAGGAAGAATCAAAGGATAAGGCTGCTATTTTACTAAAGGATTATAACTATAATTTATATTTACGGTGAATTATTAGTATCTTAGGTAAGCATATTAGGATGCTAGGTATTATATCTAGGCGCCTTCGCTCTCCCTTTGAGCATAAACATAGAGATTTCGATATCGTATATCCCAAAGGGGAGGTCGAAGCCAGGATATAATACCTAGTATTCTGTTAATATAGTAATAAATCAAACGGATAAAAATTTAAAGAAAAGGAGACCATCATGATATTTCATCAATCCAGATCGTTAAAAGGAGAAATTACCGTTCCGGGCGATAAATCCATCTCCCACCGTGCTGTAATGTTTGCATCTTTGGCTGAAGGTATCAGTGAAGTTACAAATTTTCTTCAAGGAGCGGACTGCCTCTCCACCATTCGCTGCTTTCGTCAGCTGGGAATTACGATAGACAATGATACTACTTCTAATTCCGTAACAATTCATGGCAAAGGATTATTTGGTTTAAAAGAAGCAAATGAAAGATTGGATGTTGGAAATAGCGGAACAACTATGCGTTTGATCTCCGGCATCCTAAGTGGTCAGAATTTTCCTGTAACGATAACCGGTGATGAATCGATACAGAGAAGACCAATGGGAAGAATTATGACTCCACTTAGGATGATGGGTGCCAATATCACTAGCCTGAACGATAATGATTGTGCTCCTCTTCTAATAAACCATAATAGCAATAAACCTAGTAACCATTTAATAGGCATCCATTATAAGTCACCGGTTGCATCCGCGCAGATCAAATCCTGCGTATTACTGGCCGGACTATATGCAAATGGGGAAACCTCAGTTACCGAGCCGTCCCTCTCTAGAGATCATACGGAACGAATGCTTCGGGAATTTGGCGCCACGGTAACTTCGAATGGCAATACCGCCACAATTCTACCTAGACCAAGCTTAACAGGAGGAAAAATCCATGTCCCAGGAGATATCTCTTCCGCAGCATATTTCATTGCAGCTGGTTTAATCGTACCGAATTCTGAAATCGTCATTAAAAATGTTGGGATTAATCCAACTAGAGATGGTATTCTACATGTGTGCCGACAAATGGGAGGCAAAATCCGTCTGGAAAATGTGCAGGATAAGGGCGGTGAGCCGACTGCAGATATAATCGTCAAGCACAGTGAATTAAATGGTATAGAGATTGGCGGCAGTATCATCCCAACCTTAATCGATGAGATTCCAGTGATCGCCGTACTCGCCTGCTTTGCGAAAGGAAAAACTGTTATTCGGGATGCAGCCGAACTGAAAGTAAAGGAATCAAATCGAATCGATGTTATGGTAGAAAATCTAGCAAAGATGGGAGCAGATATCACTGCTACAGAAGATGGAATGATTATACATGGTGGAAAATCTCTTCACGGTGCTAGTATTCAGAGCAAATTCGATCATCGGATTGCCATGTCCTTTGCTGTAGCAAGCCTTATGGCGGAAGGAGAAACCATCATTCATGACGCGGAATGTGTCGATATCTCCTATCCGAATTTCTACTCTGATTTAAACAAATTATCTGATCTATAATTGCTTCCTTTAAAAATAAATTTATAATTCGAAACTTTACTATGGTATCAGTTTATATACAACATATACAGTTTCTGAGCGAAGTTTGCGTGATTACACGCCACGGAGCGAAGAAATTTATATGTTGTCAATATAATTATGTGATCCTTCTAGTTTGCATTTATCAAAAGAAATTGCCTTTTAGCAAGAGAAACTTCCATTCGCTAAAAGGCTTTTTTGTAATTCAAAAATTATTAAATTGATTTTCTGATCTTTATTACTTAGGTTAAATTAAAAGGGAGAATGTACCTGCAACAATCAGTATCAATCCAGCCAAGGATTTCTTCGTCAGTTTCTCTTTTAGGAATAGGTAGGAAAAGGCTACCGTAATCGCTATGCTTAGCTTATCAATAGGAACAACAATACTTGCCTGTCCATCTTGGAGTGCACGATAATAGCAAAGCCAGGAAAGTCCTGTCGTAACTCCGGAAAGGCAGATAAAAATCCAACTTTTCCTATCAATTTTCTTTAGCTGATCTTGTTTGCGAGCAACAAACACAACAATCCAAGCCATAACTAAAACTACAATCGTACGGATGGCCGTTCCTAAATTTGATTCAACCCCTTCGATCCCGATCTTTCCAAGAATTGATGTTAAACTTGCAAATATGGCAGAGAAAACTGCATAGATAAACCACTTTTTGTCCCTTGCTTTTTGTCCTTCCACTTTCTTCTTGGTAATCATTAAATAGGTACCAATCCCAATACCTATCATTCCGATAAATTTTGGTATGGTTACCGGTTCTCCTAAAATAATGAGGGCAAGAAGCATGGTAAGTATCGTACTGGATTTATCAATTGGGGTTACCTTGTTGACATCTCCTAGCTGTAATGCTTTAAAATAGCATAACCAGGAAGCCCCCGTAGCACAACCAGATAGGATCAAAAATATCAGTGTATTACTACTAATCGTGGAAATGGTATCCTGTGATCCTACGATAAATACCATGAGCCACGAGAAGATTAATATAACTACGGTTCGAATCGCAGTTGCTACATTGGAATCCGTATTCTTTATTCCGATCTTAGCGAGAATTGCCGTAACTCCAGCAAATATTGCGGAACCAAAAGCAAATAAAATCCACATAGTTTTTCCTTTCTTTCATCAGTAAATCCTGTATAATTGTGAATCTTTACTATTATATCAAATCTGTATACAAGATATACCGTTTTTGAGCGAAGATTTCCTGCCTAATGCCAGGGAGTGAAGTTTACCTAGCTAACGCCAGGGAGCGAAGGTATAGGTTATATTTCATTATATCATACTAACACTTCCCTATACCACTGTTCCTGTGCCTCATATAGCTTGGAATACTCTCCCTCCGTTTGAATTAGTTCCTCATGGGTTCCAATCTGCGCTATTCTCCCCTCTTTCATAACAATGATTCGATCCGCCAGCTTTACAGATCCAAGACGGTGAGTAACGATAATTGCTGTTTTATCCTTGGATATCTCTGCAAATTTATTATAGATCCTAGTTTCTTCATAAGGATCGATTGCAGCGGTCGGTTCATCCAGAATAATTAATTCGTGATCACGATAGAAGCCTCGTGCAATCGCTATTCTCTGCCACTGTCCTCCAGATAAATCCACACCATCAAATTCTCTGGAAAGCATGGTTTCATAGCCATTGGTAAAGGAAGAATCCTCTTGATTTAGTCCTGATTTTATACAGGCATCATCCAACAAATCCTTATCAATATTTCTCTCAACATTGCTAATTCCAATATTTTCACATAATTTCATTTGATATCTCTGATATTTTTGAAATACAGCGGAGGTTTTTGAGAATAGAGATTTCATGGATAATTTCTTTGTATCAATCCCTCCAAAAGATACGCTCCCCTTTGTTGGAGTACAAAGCCCGGTAATCAAACGAATCATCGTTGATTTTCCAGAACCATTCTCCCCAACGACAGCGAGAGTCTCCCCATGATGAATCGTAAAGCTGACATTTTTTATTGCTTCCTTACTTGATCCAGGATAGGAAAAGCTAACCTTGTCTAGTACGATATCAAAATTCTTGGGGATGTCGTAATGAACTCCTTCTCTTTCCGGCATTTCAAGAAGTTTCAAATAATTCTGAACGGTTCCCAGATTCTGCGCCATTGAACCAAGATTTCTACAGATGATCTCCTCCATGATTCCATACAGAGATCCTATCGAGTTGAATACAGCAGCAAAAGCACCAACCGTAATCTCCCTATTCATTAATGCTTCAAACAGCATATAAAGAATTCCGTAATAGCCACAGACAGTTACTATTCGCATTGTCAATTCAATCAAATTCGTCTTCATGGTTGCACGAAATCTTAGATTTTGTAAGAGTTTAAGCGTATCAATAAACTGTTTTTTAAAAAAGTAGAAGCCACCAAGTAACCGGGTCTCTTTAAAATACTCTCTGCTTACCATGCAATTTTCATAGTATTCGCATTCCCTACGAACAGGTCCACTTTTATCTTCCATCTTGGTAAAAATCCTGCTTCTAATTAATTGAGTTGCTGCTGTTGGTATAAAAACAAGGATAATTGATTGTACTAATATCGGCTTTAAGGAAAATAAATACCAGCCCATAAAGAAAAAATAAGGTATATAAAAGGTGAAAATTGATGCTACCAAGAGAGTGAAAAGAACCGCATTATTTTTTCCATTTATTGCTTTGTTAATATCATCCAACTTCTTGGTATTCTCAAAGTCGATCGGTGAAAGCCTAGCTATTTTCTGGTGAATATTAAGGGAAAGCTTGCCTGTGATTTTCTCTATTAAGACATTAAAAATATAATTAATCACTCCATTTAAAACCTGGCATCCGATATTGGCAAGCGCTAGTATACAAAGGTAGAATATCACTATCCGAAAAGCAATCTTTCCTGTTGTAAGAGAAGTTGCCGCATCAAAAAATTTATGCTGAGCCATAGTTTCAAGCACCCAGAATACACTTTGAAGGATAGATATCAGTGCAGCAATGATTAGAGCAAAAGGAGCAGCACCAAAGACCGAAGGAGCAAGCTTAGTAAATAATTGATAGGCATTTATCCTAATCTCATCCTTTTCATTACCCTTATTTATGCTTCGCATTGATACCAGCTCCTTTGACTCTCAAACATTTCCGCATAGATTCCGCCCATTTTCATTAATTCTTCGTGATTCCCCTGTTCTGCCAATGCTCCATCGTTTATCACGATAATGTTATCCGCCAGCTTTGCAGCTCCCAGTCTATGAGTTATAAATATCGTAGATATTCCCCTACTTATCCTTCCAAACATTTCATAAATATTACTTTCAGCTAACGGATCCAGTGCAGCTGTCGGCTCATCAAGGATGCGAACTTCTGCCGGATTATAGAGAGCTCTAGCAATAGCCAAGCGTTGCCATTCCCCACCGGATAGATCCAGTCCACCCTCCTTAATCTTTCCTAGGTAGGTATCCATACCTTGAGGAAGCATATGGATGGTATCCTTAAGACCTGCAAGAGAAACAGCTCTCCCAATCCTTTCTTCGTCAAGATGATTGACATCTCCTAAGGCGATATTGTCTCTTATGGTAATTGAATATTTAGCAAAATCCTGATATACAACGGCAAATAGCGCCTTAAGTTCAGACAGCTCATAATCCCGGATATTCCTACCATTAATTCGAATTTCTCCTTCGTAATTATCATACATGCCAGTAAGTAGTTTTGTTAAAGTGGTTTTTCCAGCTCCATTAATACCTACAAAGGCATAGTGCAGATTTTTTTTCATCTTTAAGTATGTTTTCATTCTAAATGGAAATGGAATTAAGATTGACCAGATCGTTGGAACAAACGTGTACTGCAGGAATTCTTTTGTCCCAGATCAAAAATGGCATGCATTACCGAAAACCATTTCCTATAAGAAAAAAAAGGGAGCAAGTAAAATCATACCAATTCCCGTAATAGAAGCAGATTTCATACATATCGAATATACCAAGGCATACCAACTACCCCCGTTTTCGATTCCTTTTACTACAAGCTTCCTTTTAAAACCATTCTTTAGGATTTTGCACTCTAGATATTCGGCTGTAACTTTTCCCATTACTGCCATAATTTCACCTTGGCAAACACCGGCAATATCTAAACTTCCTGCCATTTTCAATTGCTCTATTCTAGATTTCTCCAAACTTAAGGCGCCAGCACAATTCACTTTCTTTATAGTAGAGTTAAGGATATTAATATCCCCTGCACAGGAAAGTTTCCGAATCGAACTGTCCATAATATGCAGATCTCCTGCCGATTTTACGTTACCGTAGTCTCCGCAGATGCTCCTATCCCCAAAAGTCAAGATATTCCTTCTCATACTGGATCCAACCCCACTTCTTCTTGATTAAATTCTAATCTTGAACTTTCTTCTTGATCAAACTTGAAATTAAAGCTCTTTCGATATTTTAATTTCAATAAATTAGAAAGGTCATTTAAATAGATCTCTTTCTCTACTTTTAGTCTACTATCAATGTAAACTTGAGCCTGCTCCTCATAGACCGTAGCATAGTAATCCTTACCCTGATCAAAGAGAATTAAAATATATCCTGTGGATTTTATCTTGGGAAGGTAACCTTTAAGTCCACTCACTAAATCGATGAGTTGACCAAGAGTCAGATCCGAATTTTCTTTAAAGTCTGACAAAGCTATCATGATTAAGACTTCAATGAAAGAAAAATTATTCTTACCATATCCCTGTACAAAAGCCGGAATCAACTTATTCGGTATCTCTTCAATAATTTTTAAATCCTCAATAGTAAAATATCGCTCTGCTATCTCCGGCGACAAAATCTTCGCTAACTCCTCTAGTGAATATTTGTCCTTCAACTCCTGAATTGCCGTGATGCGACTAAGTATCTGTTCCTTCGGGAAAATTGTCTCTTGACCAGTAAAGGAAGGCTTCTTAATAAACCATTCCTCAGGAATAAGTCCCTCCCGTTTCCACCGGTATAACTGCCCATAGGAAATTCCCGTCTCGTTAAGTAAGTCTTTCTTGGTTATAAACATTTTCTATCCCC
>JAAYQP010000134.1 GCA_012519195.1 Clostridiales bacterium
ATGGAGAAAAGGCTCGAGAGTGTTATCCATCTTTGCCATCATGTCTTTCATAAGGGTAAGTATGATGAAGCAATCCTTAACTATCTTGTTCGGTATTTTTATGGATCAACCAGGGAAATGTTTCGGATTTGGACGGCAGCCAAGGGATTTGAGGTAGAGACCCATGACCTAGAGGAACGACTTCTGGCTCAAATGCTCTTTACGGAAGGATATGTCCAGGATAGCTTCCGCATCTTTCACGAATATTATAAAAATGTCACGAATCATATCCTTGTGCGGGCATTTCTCTCCTTTTATGCATATAAATATTTAATTCATGATTGGGTGATCCATAACTCACTTTTCCCTATTATGCGACGGGAACTTAATTATGAAGAGAATGACTTGTGCTTACTAGCATGGCTAAAATACAACAAGAATAATCGTAAGCTATCAGAAAATGATTGTACCTTCATTGAGGTTCAGATACAACGCTTGGTAAAAAAGGGCATTATACTCCCCTTCTTTGAGGACTATCGTACATTGATTAAGCTACCGGAGCGAATTCTAGATAAAAGCTATGTTGAATATAGAACCGATCCGAAAAAGCAAGTATTTATCCATTACCGTATGCTAGATGAGAATTGCACCGAGGAATATGTAACAGAAAGAATGACAAATGTATTCATGGGAATCCATGTGAAAGAATTTACTCTTTTCTATCATGAGATTCTACAATACTATATCACGGAGGAATTCCAGGAGGATGTCCTTATAACGGAAAGCTACCAGCTTCGTAATGAAAGGGAACCATCGGAGGATGAATCAAGGTATAATCAAATTAATCTTATGCTTATGGCAAAAGAAATGCATGATGAAGCGACTATGATGGATCTTATGGAGCATTATGCCACAACTGATTACCTGATCTCGAAATGTTTTCAACCATTAGAATAAAGGAGAGGAGGATTCCATGGATGCACCGAAAAAGCTAATTGTAGGCTATGATTTATGTGAAGATTACACGCAGATCAGCTGTTACAGTTATAAGCTACATAAGCCAGTAACGATCGGAACAGCTGAGGGTATGGACGACTGCCCGATTCCCACGGTTCTATGTGTTAAATATGATACAAAGCAATGGCTTTTTGGTGAAGATGCTGTTGCCTGCGCAGCAGAAGGTGGGGGAATCCGGATCGATCATCTTCTTAGTAAATTAAAAACAGGGGAAGAAACTGAAATATTGGATCAGAAGTTTTCCGCAATTTCTCTATTGGAAAAGTTTCTACGTAAATCCTTAATGTTAGTTAAAAACTATTTCCCTACGCAGTTAATCACAAAATTGGTGGTGACTGTAAAAGATGCACATCCGGTTATTGTGGATGGAATCTATGAAGCCTTATACCAGCTGGGGATAGAACGGGACAGGGGTGTGGTAATGAGCCATGTAGGGGCTTATCTATACTATGCTCTAAGCCAAGACAAAGCTCTATGGATGAATGATGTTGGCTTGTTCGATTTTGATGAACAAGGCTTAAGTTATTACCAGATTAGTCTAAATCGGAGAACCAATCCGATAGTAGCAGGTGTAAAGAAGCAGGATTTAAGTGATAGTTTAAATTATTCTATGATAGATCAAAGAGATCTTGATCTTAATTATATATTTAAAAACATAGCGGATACAGTTTTATATAAACAAATCATTACCACCCTTTATTTTACTGGAAATGGCTTCGAAGGAGAATGGGCAGAAAGCGCAATTAAAAGTCTTTGTACTGGAAGAAGGGCCTTTCTAGGTCAAAATTTATATACAAAGGGAGCCTGCTATGCTGCTAAGGAATTATCCGGCGATAGAAAATTAGAAAACTATATTCTACTGAACGAAGAAATGATCACTAGTTCGGTATGGATCAAGGTTTACAGTGATGCAAGAGTAATGGAAGTTCCATTAACTCAGGCAGCAGTACCCTGGTATGAAGTAAATGAAACCATTGAGGTGATTCCTGAGGATGAAGCTGAGATAGAAATTATATTAAGAAACATTATGACAAGAGATATTATAAGGGAAAGACTAGTACCGAATCATACGCCGGATCGGCCAAAGCGAATGACAAGATTGGGGATTAATCTAACCTGTACGAGTAGTACCAATGCTAAGATTACAGTTACTGATCTAGGATTTGGTGACTTCTATCCGGAAACAGGTCGTATGTGGGAATTTTTTATAGAAATCTGATGAAATGAGGAAAAAACAATGGGTAAGTTAATACTATGCTGTGGAGCAAGAACAAATCGACCATATGTATTTCCCTTGACCGGTACTCGTATTTATTCCATAGAAGAATTGTGCTATTATCTGTATCATCATGTTTATTTAATTGAAGAGAGTATTTTTTCGGATTCCTTATTGGATTGGATTGGAACTGAGTTAAAACTCTCCGAACGTTCTCGTAAGCTAAAAGCATTAAAAGCACAAAAGGCTGATTTAAAGACCTTAGTGACTGCTGTTTTATGCAGTTGTGATTATTATAAGGAAGAGGAAATCAAAGGTCTGATTAAGAAACTGGACGGTATCATTGGTTTGCCACCAATCAAAAGAAACGTTATTAAGGCAAATGAATTCTTAAAAAACCATCAATATAAAGAAGCTGCCTATGAGTATGAAAGGATATTAAATTCATCCCAGGCAAGTGAATTAACCCCTGAAGATTATGGTGATATTCTCCATAATTTTGCTGTAGCAATTGCCCATAATAAGGGTGTAAAGGAAGCTTCTGAATTGTTTCGTCAGGCTTATGAACATAACCATAGGGAAGAAAGCCTTAAGCAGTATCTATATTCAATTAGGTTAATTGGTGATGGCGATTTTGATGACCTAGCTAAGGAATATCTGGTAGATGATATCCTGAAGGAGGATATCATAAATGAGATAAATCGGCTAAGGGACGAGGCAAAGTCAAGCGATAGTATGATGGATATTCAGCGCTTAAAGCGTTGTAAGGCAGAAGGAAGAATAACAGAATATTACAAGATTTCAGATGAAGTGATAGAAAGATGGAAGGCCTCCGTTAGGCAGGTATAATTCGGAAGGCAGAAGGCTTTCTATAGGAGAGGTAGTTCATAATGGGATTAAAAGAAATGTTAGGGTTTAAGAAGCAGGGTAAAGGTAAGGACAAGGAACAGATAAAGGGAACAGTTAAAAAAGGAGCAAATCCGCTTTCTTACAAGACAGAGCAGATGACTTTTATTAAGGATAATTGTGAATTAGTAGCAGAAAGCGAGCGCCAGATTGAGGAAGCTAAGATGGAGTATCAGGCGGTTACTTCTTATTTAACTGATATTCAACGGATCGATATGATACCTAAGGAACAGAGATTTCAGTTGGAGGAATCTGCTCGCAAGATCTATCTTTTAACTCAGGAACGCATGAGGTTTCAAAATCGGAAGACTAGGATTACAGATCGACAATATCGCCTTTTTGAAAGATATGAAATGCAATTGCCAAAGGAACTTCCTGCAATCAAAGAAAGTGAAGAATACCAGGATAAGATTGAAAAGGACATCGAATACCTAAAGAAAGAGAAGAAAGTTTTGGCGCAGGAGCAAGAGGATATCATAAGCAAACAAGGATTTTTAAAGGGGATTGCAATTACCACCTGCATCATCGTAATTATCTTATTTATAATTTTTGCATTACTGGGGAGTTATACGGACGCGAAGCTATCCATTCCATTTCTGCTCACTGTTTTAATGGGTATGGTTTCAGCACTCTATATCTTTATGGAAGCCAGAAAGAATGATTATGATATGCAGATCGTCCAGACAAAACAGAAACGTCAAATTATGTTGATGAATAAGGTGAAGATTAAATCAGTTAATAACTTAAATTTCTTAGAATATACCTATAACAAATATATGGTGGATAGTTATGATGAATTAAAAGCACTTTGGGAAGAATATATCATGCTAAAGGATGAAAACCGCAGATACCTAAGCAACACGGAACTCTTGGAATTCTACAATAAGGAGTTAGTGAAAGCGCTGGCAAACATTGGACTGGCCGATGCCGAAATCTGGATTTATCAGCCAGCAGCCATCCTAGATCATAAGGAGATGGTGGAGATACGCCATCGCTTAAATGTCCGTAGGCAAAAGCTACGGGAACGAATTGATTCCTGCATGCAGCAAAAAGAGGAGGCGCTTCAGATCATTAAGGGCGGTATTGAAGCCTGTCCAGAATGCAGGGAGGAAGCCAGTAGGCTTCTAAGTCAATTTGGTATTCAGATATAAAGATATGGTAAAGAAAAACAATATATGAAGAGTATCTTTTATATAGTATATGGTATATGGATAGAAAAGAAGAGAAACACAAAATAAAAAATACTTGACATAATTTAAAAGATTGCATAGTATATAGATAAACTTTTATATTGTAAATGTAATGATGGAGAGGATTAGATAAGGGAAGCTTATCAGAGAGGATCACTCACCGGCTGAAAGGTGGTCTAAAGCAAACTTATTGAAGGTAGCTCCGGAACAGCATTTCTGAAACCGAAAGGTGTGTAGGTTATGCCGGGACGTCCCGTTATAGACTAAGAGATGGAGTATAATTGGTGAATTTATTTTACCAAGCGATGTTTTGCTCCATGAAAAAAGGTGGTACCACGTTTCTTCGTCCTTTGTACGAAGAACCTTTTTTTATTGAATAGGAAAGTGCGCCCTATTCAATAAAAAATGCTCCGCAAGGATGCGCACTCATCGCGCAAAGAATATATG
>JAAYQP010000135.1 GCA_012519195.1 Clostridiales bacterium
AGGTTTGTAGTCCTTATTAACTGCCCATCCGGACTGATTTTTGCCCTAAGGGACTTGTCCTTTAACATCTTAATACAGCTTAGTGCTCCCTCTCTTGTCATTCGACTACTTCCTCTGAATTCTCGGTCCGTTGAAAACTTACCGTTACTATACCCTTTGATAAATCCTTTTAGATAACACTTTACGACGTCGATTTGCTTGGATTTTTTTATCTTTTCAATATCAGATATCCGTTTTTCCAAGGCTAATTCAACTAAATTCGGATCAAGCTTATCACCATATAGATATTCGTCAGCTCGGTTTAGAAGGACAGCCGCATCCGTACGGGTAATATTTTTTGTATAGTTTGAAAAATCTCCTTCCTTTATGATACCTGCATTTTCTAAATCAGATATCGTCTCTAACCCGATCTTTTTTGCAATCAGTTCAGCAAATTCTTCTATAGTAATATAAACATTTACTGTTTTTTGCTCGCCTTTTGTACTAGCTGTGTTTGCAGATTTTAATGTAGTTGCAGACTTTTCTGCATTTGTAGATTTTGCTGCATTTGCAGACTTTGATAAAGATAGTGGTGATAAAAACACTGCTACTGCCATTAAAATAATTGCAAAGATTCTTAAGCTCTTCATTCTGAACCCCTCCCATTATATAATCTTATAAAATGTTTCTACATTCCCTCAAGTAAATTAAATATACTTGTTGCTAATGAAAGTATGTCATCTCACTAGGTAAGAAAACAAAATATTTATCCTCTAGTAGTCTGTGTCAAAATTCCTTGCATAATGTGAATATTATACATTATATGGAATAAATTATCAATATTGGTATGTAATTTCTAAATATATTATCAATGCTATAATGTAATTTCGTTCATTTATTAATTGTAATTACGGATATTTTGGTGGATAGATTCCATTTTCAATACATTCAGCGCAGGCATAAGCACCTTCGGATACGCATTCCCTAATGGTCATATGAGGTTCTTCATCAGAGAAAAGTAGATCTTCTTTATTCAATTTAGGGCAGTTTGCCTTATGATATAGCAGGTACCACCCAGCTTGTTCGATATAATAACATTGATCTTTTGCTACTTTAGCACCCGCAGATAAAAATCGGTTATAGACCTCCCCAGTGGCTGTGCCATAGGGATATCCTTGAAAAACCACAAAGATACCTACCTTGTCTAAATAGGGAAGCCATTGCTCATCCTTTATGGTAGGCAGGGAGAAGTTATAGGTTATACCATATTGGGATGCAAGCTTATTGTGATGGCTTGTATAGAATGCCATAGATTGCTCGATTCGGGAGGCTATCTTAGCTTTCCGTACCATTTCAAATATTTCATCATTTTGTAGAAAATGATCCAAGGACTTAAAGTAGTAGGCATATTGATCAAGCAGATCTTTTCTATCGATCTGGTATACTTTTTGATCACTAGCTAGTTTTCCAAACTTATCATATAGTGTGATCTTTTTCCCTAAGGTGAAGCCATAGATAAAGTCCTCGTCTTCATCGTAATAGGGTAATTTTTCAGACCATCTTCGAGACATGTAGGAATATCCGTCTTTACCCTTATATTCATCAGAATAATAAATATAATAACCATCCTCCATAGTAACGACAATCACTGGTATATATAGGGCTAACTCCTGCTGCTTTGTCTTATCCGATAGGATACCAAAGGAAGCATAGAGGGAAGAATAGAAACTCTCGATTGCCTCCTCTTTATTTACAATAATCTGATTGTTTTCTCCTACTTCTACCAACCTTGATACGGCATCATCAATCGCAACATCCAAGTACCGATCGATCTCCTCTTTATTCAACACAACTGCCTTGAGGTTGTTTGTTCGAATATCCGTTGGTACTATAATTGATATAGCGATCACAACAAATGCAATGATAAAGTGATAGGTTTTCGTAGACTCTCCTCCTTTATTCTATAATAACTCGGCTTATTTTCATGCTTCCATCGAATATAATTTTCTTACATCCTTTCGCCCTCTCGGTTATCATTTTCTTACTTCCTCTCGGATATAGCCACCCTCTTCCACATGGATATATTCCTTACTGAATCCTTTAATAAATTTATCAAGAATATTTACTACTTTGCTCTTTGATCGATTAAAGATAGTAATAGTAAAGTAATCTTTATCCGTAAAATAATATGTACCACTATCTTCATATATTTTTCTTAGTATATCTCTCTCATAGTACTTATTATCATATGCTAGGATATTTCCTGTAAATATCGGGGTCTTTGAAGCACAGTATGGACAGCCAGGGTCACTATCATCTGGATATAATTCGTAATATCTATCACATACCGGACATAGGATGATATTCCTTTTCGTTATTACCAAAAGATTGACATACTTACCTTTATAACCAATGGTGACCGTTTGCGTTCCGATATAATATTTATCAAGATTGTCGATATAAGATGTAGTCACATAATCCGTATGTCCATCCAGATAGGTTGCAAGCAATGTTACTCCATTATCCTGTAAGCTTGTTCCCCGGTAGATGGTAATGCTGGATGTATTGGGATAGTATAATTCCAAGCTTTTTAGCCATGCATTACAGAAGGGACACCCTGGATCGCTACCATCATTATTTAAATTATAAGTATGGCCATTCGTACAGTTTCTACTTCGAGGTATGACCGTTACTGTAATGTCCATTTCATGATTATAAGATTTACCATCAACCGTATTGGTATAGGTTAACGTCACCTTTTTATCTTTAACAACCTGATTGGTTGAAAAGCTTGTATTACAGATAACAATCCTTGTTGAGCCGTCCTTATGTGTTGCAATTGCCGTTGTTATAAGTGCCTCATTAGTATAAACTGTTTGAACCGGATTTGTAGGGGTTATACTAACGATCATCTTATCACAATCAAGGGTTTCATCTTCCTCTAATCCGCAGATTGGAGTAGCTCTTAAACTCCAATTTATGGGATAAGGACAAACTTGTAAAGTATTTGTTGAAAGTTCAATTCCACGCCCATAGACATTGGCAAAATTAGATAAGTCATCTCTAAAATTATATCCTATGTTATTTATAAAAAAGTCATTTATCGTATGTTTGGTTTCGCTCATACGAGCAAACTCAACTTTATTAAGCACCTCAGGAAAGCCTGGATTTTCCGTAGTATATGAAACCCAAGGTATTTTATAACCTACATAGCTGAATTTTAATTCACCATTATCATCAAGAAATGCCTTATATCTGATATAATAGGTTGGTGGCTTACCTTCATTTGTTAGCTCTGCTTTACCAACTCCAATCGAATAGTAAAGTGGTACATTGCAAACATTATTAAAGTAAGCTTCTCTTAACCGTTCAAAAGCATAACGGTCGTCTTCCGGTTCATCGTATTTATACTTCTCCCGGAGATCACTAAACCTCCAGGTTCGATGCCATATATGACAACCAATAAGCAAGGCCACGCGCCCTTCTTCAGGTACCTGCGGGTAACTCTTATGATACTCTCTTTCTTCTCCAACAGGTACTTCATCATGGTATCCATCACCATCAAAATCCTCTTCATAGTCACATGCATATCCATAGCTATCATGATGAGTTAAGGATAAGCTACTACTATTACATGAATAGCAGTTTTTCGTTCCAGATAGATCCGTCCATATGGTTTCCAGCCTTCCATCGATTAGAGCATACCATGCAACACAGGTATTATATTCATAACCACAGCTACGGCATAAAACATCATAATGAATACTTTGCTTATATTTTCGACATGCACTACCTGCCACATGGGTATGCTTATGGATAAATCCATTATTCCCTGTATGCTTATGTCCAGTATAACATTCCTCTGTATGTACATGGTCGTGTGATGCGGGAGTATTTTCATAGTCTGCAATGATACTCTCATTGGTTTCGTCATTCATATTAAGGCCACTGTTATCAATGGGATCCGTCACATGAGGTATCTCAGATGTAACCGGGTAATAATGATAGACATTGGACCCGGTATAGTTTTTATTCTGTTCATCGATGATTTCCTCCGGGGTGCGAAATCGGTATTCCGGTTCAAGGCTAGAGTGTATATGTTCCATCTCAAAATCATAAAGAACACCAGTAGCTGCTAATTCTTCTAAGTAGGTATCATACATCCCCCTATCAAGA
The DNA here is from genome assembly GCA_012519195.1 of Clostridiales bacterium. Lineage (GTDB taxonomy): Bacteria > Bacillota > Clostridia > Lachnospirales > Lachnospiraceae > Mobilitalea. The sequence continues at coordinate 4,156 of JAAYQP010000135.1, forward strand.
TAACCTTTACTTCTAACATCCTGTATCAAATCCCTTGTCTTTGTCTCTACGATCGTCTGTATTAAGGCATCCTGTTTCTGACTAAAATAGATAAAGGGAAATAAAAATAAGATTATGAGGGCCAAGATTAAATCTAATATATGCTCAAATGGATGATTCATGGATTTCACCCCCATAGGTTATGCTTTGCTTATCACCCTTTAAGCTTCTAAATAATCTTTTTATATTGGACCGAAGGGATTTATTCTGCTTTGTTACCGTAATACTGATATAGTCGCCCTTTTTCATACGGTATTTCCCATCACCATATATTACATCAATAATTTCCTTGGTGTAAGTTATGTCGTAGTATATAATCGCATTTTTCTTAGGATTCCCATCCGAACAGTAAGGACATCCAGGATTCGTTGCATTCTCATTAAGATAGTACTCATGTCCATTCGGACAGATAACTTTGGTAAGAGTATCAATCACTTCGATCGTTAAGTTGCTATTATGTCCCTGGTAATGGACTGTGATGGTCTGTTCCCCTAGCTGATGGGGATAATAGTTCGTTACTGTATAGCCTGTATAGACAGCAATTCTATGGGTATCCCGATAGAGCACCTCGATTTCCAAATCAAGATCGGATCCTTTTATTACTTTCCCGCTTTTGTTTCTTAAGCTTGCGATTATCCCTATTATCATGTTACTACATACAGGGCAGCCTTCCGGGTATTGTGATCCATCATACTCTAATCCACAGTATTCACAGTAATCTAAGCTATCACCAATAACCGTTATGGTTATTGGACAGGATGCTGATTGATAGTAGATCATTGCCTCAAAGGTCCCTGCCTTTTCCGGGACAAAATTAGTCGTCCATCCGGTGACGACCTCAGTATGTCCATCTTTAAATTTGGCGATTACCGTGACATCAAAGGGTTGGTGCATCTGGATCGTAACATGATTCGGATTAACTGATATACTCTCCACTAATTTACTACAATAAGGGCATCCGGGATCACTTCCATCTGGATTTAATGGATAGATGTGACTACATATGGGACAGGTTTTCGTAGTTTCTACGACCTCCACTGTTATATAAGCTTTATATCCTAGATAGGAAATACATACATATTGGAAACCTGCCTTCATTGGATCATAGTCACTGCTCCAATCGATTACAAGTGCCCTTCCCCCATTTTGATAGGTAGCATGAACACTTATCGGTAAAGGATCTCCCCTATTCACTCTTACACTATTCGGTGCCACAGTAATTCCTGTTAAAGTACTAGAGCAAACCGGACATCCTCGATCAATATCCTTATGATCCAATTGGTACCTAGTACCACAAGTTGGACACACTCTTGTCATATTTGTGACATTCACCATGGCTGTTGTTGTTTTAGTGATACCATTCTCCGTATAGGATATAGTAACGGTCTGCATCCCTATCGTTTTATTATTAAAACCGGATAGTTGATAAGCAGATGTTGTTTTATTCGTACCATCCTCATAGTATACTCTTACTTGAAAGCTAGGATTTTTATAACGTTCGATCGTCTGTGTAGCCGGTGTTACAGCAATGCTCACCAAGTTTTGTGTAACCGTTATATAGATCGTAGCAGAAACGGTTATCCCTTTCTCGGTATAGGTAAAGGTTACTGCCTTTATCCCTGGTCCACTGCTCCATCCAGATTTACTATACTCATTGCTTGATAAAAGCTTCGATGTGCCATTGGAATAATTAGCTTTTACAGTATAGGTTGGTTGTGTACCATTGGGGACAGTGTAAGAGGAAGCGGTAACCGTAAGTGAGGATGGGACATTGCATAAAGGTGTTGGATTATTCGTATGTCCGCAGGATAAATCATAAGGATTGATACTACTATTACCACTGTAAACATCTCCATAAAACGGCAGCCAGATAATATCTGGTTCACCATTTAAAATATTCTCCTCAGAATTGATAAATGGTAAGCAATAATCCTCATAATCACTTGTTAAATCATATTTAAAACCACCAGGCTGATTATTACCTACGTTTAGAGCAATTTCATAATCTTTATAGGCATCCCTTAATCTCCGAAAGAAATCCATATGCGGAAAAAAAGCATAGGATGTATTTGTTGAAGCTCGCCAATAAGTCTTATTTGGATTGAAATACATTTTACCATCAAAATCTGCATAGGATACATAATTGTTGTAATTATCATAATAACTGCTATGATAGTCAAAGATACGATAGGTAATTCCTGCTAAGATACGAAATCGGTTATACATAGCATCATAATCGTCCCAGTTAATATTATTTCGATCTTTATGGCGATAGGTAATAAACTTACCTACTCTCCCGTAGGTATGCTTTACAATACTTCCATTCTTACCGTAGGCCATCCGATAAGCATCTAAACTCCCGCCATGTAAAACCATAGAATTACTATTAGACGGTGGATCCTTATCATATCCATATATAAAGTTGGCCAATGCATGATTTGTCAATGCGGACCGGACCGTTATACTTTGTGCTATATAATCGAGGAAATTATGGCCATCAATAGGGTACCGGTCGTTATAATAAAAATACACCATATCTCGAAAGTTACTATCATTTACTTCAGGAATACATTCTTCACTATGCACATGATAGTCTTCAAAACAGGACTTTTTATGCGGTTCTACAACATTGACTGTCACATTTGCTGTTTTTGTACCGTAGGTGCTGGCATTATCAACCAATCCATGCATGGATAGTTTTACATCTTGTACTCCTGCCTTTAGGGGATCGTAATTACTGTAGCAGGGCACATTCTCTTCCTTATGACCGTCTAGATAAGTTATAGTTGCTCTATCGTCAAATATCCCATGGCTTAGGGTCTGGGATGGCTTATTTGCTTTTATATCGATGATAACCTCATCGCATCGAACCTCGGTTGATAACCCATGTTGATTAAAAGCCTCAGCTAATTGTACACCAGTAGAGTTTACATAGTCCGAGTACTTATATCTTGTATAGATGGCAGTATCGCATCCTCTACAGATATACATATCGATACGGTAAGCGCGTTTCTCTTGTAATTCAGGCACCTGGTCATTGTATTTCTGAGGAATGCTACTAGTACCGTATGCATATTGGTTAATACAGTCATTAAGATCAAACTTACCATCTTCGTTATAATCAAGTCCATCACATCTACCATAGCAAGCTTCGAAATGAGTATGGGAAGTAAAGGTTGAAATCTGCTTTTCTTCACCATTGGAATGCTTCAATGAAAAAACCGGAAGATCATTATCTTCTATTGATGCAAGAAGTGATCCAGAATAAGTACGTTCGGATATCATATCTCCTGCTGTTTTTGGAACTGAGTGTTCAATTTCAATATTATATATTTCACCCGTTTGGCTAAGTTTATATAGATACTCTTCATATTGATCTAAAGTAATGCTACCTTTCTGTCTTATCGTATCCATAAACTTCCTTGTATGAGAATCCACGATCTGATCCATTATCTCAACCTGAGATTCTGCTATGTATTGCAATGGGAGAATAATCATTAATATAGCAGCTAGAATCATAGAAATTACTCGTCCTAAAGAATCCACTTTTTTGCCCTTTCATTGATACTTAACGATAATTGCGAAACTTTACTATCAAATTAGTTTATATACAACATATACAATTTCTGAGCGAAGTTTGACTATATACCGCCACGAAGCGAAGAATTAAGTTATGTAGCAAATAATTTTGGTATCTTACTAGCTTTGCTATTATCTAATCCTTATCCAGTAATGCGATTACCATTTTCCTTAAAAATTTTACCTGTCCCAGAAACAGATGATATTTTTCAAGTTTATCGATCTTTAGTAGATATGTTTCTTTCATTTTATTGACCTCATCTAAGGTTAATCTATTAAAATCATGATAAATTTCATAAGCTACTCTATAACGAACCAGATCAGCATCCCATTGATAACCTTTTTTCGTCTCCATTATCCTAGGAATATTTTTTATCATTACGGAAGGAAAATCACCAAGAAGGATCTCTAGAAATATTACTTCCATACGAAGCTCATCTGCCAAACTATTATTTAGTCCTTCCATGCTTGCTATTATAGCTTTGATCACTTCCTTGGCTTTCTGCCATTTTTTATGCTCCATATAATGATAGCATTCGATCAGCTTTTGATTGATAATAATGGGATTGGTAAGATCACAGCCCCAAGGCACTTGCAAACGATTGATCGGAATTTCCCCGAAGGAACTCCCCTTAAAAACCTCATGTAATATCTTTATTTGCTGATAGTAGCTGGCTTGGGCAGAAATGTCATTTTTTAATGCAAAATAATTGCTACCATCATTATTTCCGAAGATCCTACAGGGGAGTCCATTAAGAATAGAGAAGCCCAAGCCGAAGAAAGTAAGAAAAATGATAAAATTACATAGGAAATAAGATGTGAATTTTCCATTCATCAGAAAATAAAGGCTAAGAATCCCAGTGAACCCATTAACTATAATTCCTCCTAGATGATAGAGAGCATAAGGAATATTTTTTTGATATCCCTTAGACGGTAGCATTAGGCATTGTCCTAAGGACCCATAACTACCATATCTTTTCAAAGACCATTTATTCTGTTCTTTAATTAGTACTAAATCAAGGATACGAAGAAACCAGAATCGATAGCCTGTTATTTTACCGAATAGTAAATGTCCCAACTCGTGAAAAATTATCTGTAGAGAAAAAGATAAGAGGGTGGCGATTGCTGTGCAAAGCAATAATAACAGTAGCCCCAATAATGACTGAGATCTAGATAGGAATGTTTCATAATAGAGATTATAGATATTTTTCATAATAGAGATCATAGATATTTTATATAATAGAAACCATAGATAATTAATTATTGATAATTTTTATAGAGATCATAATTTTTTTATACAATTTACCATTATTAATCTATCCGTTTATATACAATTTTGATGATCTTTCCATTTGCATCATACTGGTAATCTTTCTTATAATTTGTATGTGCAATATTATAGGTTGAAATAAGTTCCGCGTTATGTATTTTATTTTCAATCAAAAGCCCATCAATTTCTATGTCATATTCTATGGGTTGAAAGAGCATTGCTATGAGCTCTGAATAGGTAATGATTGCTTCCTCCATCAAGTTTTGCTGATAGATAACTTCTTCCTGATCTTTGATATCTTCCCGAAGAAGATTTAACGACTTATGATAGACCTTAGCAAAATTGAACAACAGGAATATACCCATAAGAAACAGGATTCCTGATAATGCCTGTTCCATGAATTTCGTAACATATCTCATCTTCAATCAACCTAACTTTTCTGCGTAAACTTGATTCCTAGAATTACATCGTTTTCATTTTGAATTACTTCCCCATAGAATAAAGCGGTAGGTTTAATATAGTTTTCATTGGTAAAGTTTTGAAGGTTTTTGATTTCCGAACCATTCTGATAGGTCTTCTCCTTCGTCGACGTCTTAATGATAACATAAATCGGTGCGATTTCCCCTGCATCATAATCTCCAAGATGCTTTCTCATAAAATTTACTACTTCACTACCATAAACCTCCATGGCATCAAACATCTTTATATCACGATCCTTTAAACCTTGATTCAGTTCTGCCATTTGTAAAATAGCAGCTTCGTTCAGATTCTTTGCGGTTCTCATAGCCGTCAGTCCAAGAGCTACCAGCACACAAGTAATAATCGTTGATCCTGCTAAAAGCATTATTTTTGTAGAATCTGTAATGCAATTTGTTCTCATCTGATCTACCTTCCTATTCTGCATGAATGGTTTTTAACTATGGCTGCTGCTCAAAATGGATACATACAATGCTTCCATTGCTGTCTTGAAATGTGGATCCAAGAAATAAGGCCATTGGGTTAATATAGCCATATTCCTGCTTATGTTTTGGTACTTCTTTTCTTGGAAGCTGATCATGGGCTCCCTGTTTCTCTAGACGTTTACTTTCATCATCCACCAGATATACATAATTATAAGTAGTAAAATCTCCGCTTAAATTTTTCACTTCAATGGCAAGATATTGGTTTTCGTCAATTACACTTTTTATCAAGCTTACCAACTCGCTTCCATGGATTAAACTTCCTTCATATAAGGAAAGATCCACATCTGTATACTTAACGGACATTTCTTTTAGTTTATTAGAATTTGTGGTTACGGAAGATTTCCCTTCATTGACTAATTTAAATCCAGTTATACAAAGAAGGCATACTACAATTACAGTTGCAACAAGCAATATAATCTTCGTGGAATCTGCAATATGATTTGTTTTCAAAAGCGTCACATCCAATCCCTAAATTTGAGTAAATTGGATACAGATAATAATTCCGTTGGCATCTTTATATACTTTACCGGAAAACTGTGCGGTAGGATTAATATAGTCATCCTCCGATTTATCTTTAATAAGCTGTTCATTTACCGCTTTATCAATTGGTTTATCTCCTAAGCTTCCTTTTGAGTAGGAATCATCCTCATCTGGCTCATTAAACTCATAATTATAGTCCTTATAATTTTTTGCAGCCTTTGTCTTTACTGTAATAGACAGATAATCCTGACTTTCGATTGCGTTACGAATCAGATTGGTTACCTCACTACCCTGGACATTGGCTCCATCATAAATGGCTAGATCAATATCACTGTATTGACTAGTCATATTATTAAAGTTATTCGTACTGGCATTCACAGAAGACTTTCCCTCATTTACCATCTTGAAGCCTACTGCACATAATACACAGACTACAATTACCGTTGCTACTAAAATCAGTACTTTGGTGGAATCAGCCATATTATTGGTTTTCATTTTTTTCTCCCTTCTATTTCTTTTTGACATTTTTAAAATAATATTAATATATTAACCGGAAGAAACATTCTTCGCGGTTTCTTGATGCCTACTTATAGCGAAGTCTATAAATTTTGCATTGCTTCACTAAATTCCTGCAGTTCTTTGATACTTTCCAATAATAAAGGTAGTGTAAGATATCCCATTACCAATCCAGTTGGGATCCAGGATAATGGTTTTGCTATATCGGCCCTTTTCTGAATCGATATCTCGTTCTCCTGTTTTCTCCGATCATGGTAATTTTCTCGATCCGAGGCTATTTCATCAAATGCCTTGTCCATAGACATGGCATCACAACGGATAAGATTATCAACCAATCGTTTGAAAGGTGGATAGCTTTCTCTTTCCTTAAGCTTTGTTAAAGCCTCGATTTCTCCACTATTATATTCATTGATACATTCTTGGATGGATTGCTTAAATACAACCGCAAATAGCTCAAGCTCCTCTAGTAGATCCTTTACTGTAATGTGATCTATGTACATCATCATATAGATAATTGAATGAAATTGGTTTACCTCATCCTCCATATTCATTTGGAGAATCCGTTTATTATATAGGATCATCCAGTATGGGATATAAAAGGCAATCAATGAGCTAGCAAAGCAAAAAATTAATTCATACCATTTAAAATATTCCTTTTGGTACCCTTGTACCCTTACAACTACTTCCTCTGAGATTGTTTCATGGATTAATTTGTTATAGAAAATCTTTTCATTGACAAGCTTATTTAATACCATTTCCTTCGTGATCCCTTTCAAATCCTTAAATTCATTTACCTTGGACAGAAGCACTTCCTCAATCAACTGCTGCTGATTTACATTTGAAACAGTGGTAAAAGCAGCAATCCCTGTTACCTTATTTAATAAATTATTTCGATTACTCCCATGGATATATACAACGAATAGGAGCGATAGGAGAAATACGAAAGTCGCAGCGATTATTTGTTGTAATAATAGTTGCCTTGGCGATTTCCTTTCACCCATTCTTTTTAAAGTATCTTTTAATACCATCATTTTCCCATAATGCTTTTCCGTATAGTTATCCAAAGCTCTTTTAATAAACTTAATTTTCTCTAGTTTTCTCAAATATCGGTAGTCTTTGGGTAAGAGTTGCTTTGTATCCTTAAGCCGATGGTTTAAGAGATAGATGGTTAAAGCGGTCACTAAGATTACTGCGACAAATAGAATTCCAGGCGTACCACTATAGAATGCATCTAGTTCTGGCATCATTGAGATCCCAAAGTCTTTGATCGCGTCAATGGGAACAACTGAGGCAATAGTAACAAAGGTAATACCTGAGAATAGATATCTTAACTTCTTTATTTTTAGAATTTCGATATGGATTTCTTTTTTTAGATTTTCAATATTCGATATGAATAGATATTGACCGTGAACTTTTTTATCAGAATATTCTATCACACCCACGCAAAGGGATAGAAACATTTTTAGATATTTATTATGGGTAATCGCATTATACCTGGCCACCTCTTCTTTTAAATTATTTGAAATCAGTATTTCATATAATTTCAATGCATGTACCTTCATCTCATATCCCAAATGATCCATAGAATTTTGTACAGCATCATCTACCATGCGATTGACATGATAATTATGGCGTACCTCTGATAGAAAATTGATCATATCCTCTAGCAAACGGATTTCCGTTCGATTTACCATAAAGCTGATAATTTCCTTGTTGATTACATAGATTAAAATAATTCCAATACATAGATTATTAAGATTAGCTTTTCTGAAGAATAGCATCCAGGCAGCCATGAAGCAACAGACCCAAGTGATCAATACCGTCCTAGCAGTTCGTGCTGTAATTTCTTTCTCATCACCCGGATATAAAATCTCATATCTTCTACGAATTCTTTCCAGATAAGCTTTCGTGAATGGAAAAGCTTTGAAACGAAAGTAGAATCGATACAGGAAATGATTCCCCGATTTTTGAGTAGAAAGAGTGGCTCCTATATTGTTTTTCCTTTTGTCCCTTCGGTCGATGATATGGATCCCATATCCGACGATTGGAAGAACGATAGCCAAAGCAATCAGTGTAACAAAAATTAACTGCTTATCCATTGATACCTCCCCATTCCCTGATTAAATACCGCTGACTAAGCAAAGACTTTGGAAATGTGAATGAAAAGCCATAAACCTTTCCCTATCCTCAGAACTTAAATTCCTGCAAATCTTTTGGATGGAACGTTCACTGAGTGGGTTCCTATATTGGTATCTACCATCCTTATAAACTATGATTTCTCTTGTTATGTAGGTTCTTCTTCTTGCCATTCTTTTTAAAGCCTCTAATAGGCAATCACTATAATTCTCAGGCCATACTTCATCCTTGGGTAATGGAATAATCTCAGTTATATGACTGATATACCGGTGTCCGTCACCTGATTTCTCCCAATGGATATCCAAATTAATCGAACTGGCCACTTGCTCCTCGGCCACCTGTTCATTGGTAAAAGTTCCACAGGACAGAGCAGCATTTCGAAAATACTCCACCAAGTCATTCGTAGTAACACAGTGACAGGTACACATGGTTGACTTGGTACCGGCCTGAGTGAGTGTAATATAGGCGTTAGCCAGCTCGAAAGAAGCCACTTCACCTAAGATCATTATAGTAGCATCCGTTTTCTTCTGTAGGTTAATAGCTTCAATCAAACTTACCTCCTCAGAACCTCGAAAACTAGCAACATTTAGATGGGGATAGGTATTATTAAGCCATAATTCAAATTCTTGTTCCGTGGTTCGGATTGGATATCTTTGGTCAATGAATTGAACCATTGCCTTTAGAAATGTTGTTTTACCAGAATTTTGATCCCCTGATAAGATAATATTGAGGCATCCTTTTACAGCCCATTTTGTCAATTCAAGAAGAGCTTCTTTCCCACTATCCTTCACCAGGCAATCGATTGTCATATGCTTTGAGCTATCAAACTTTCTCACAAAGAATGCCCAACCACTCGTCAGTTTTGGCCGAACTACTACGACCCTGCTGCCATCCTGTAAATAGCTCAGTTTATAGCCATTGGATGAGGTTAAATGTCCTACATTATCATAGAGATAAAGATTTTTACATACACGAATCAACTCTTCCATACTGCCAAAAGTAAGGAAGGATAAATGAATCGGCTTGCCATGGAGAAATACCCATAGACTATCAAAGGATTTACTTTGGGTCATATCCTTAGCCTGTAGGATTTCCTCCATGTAATTGTATTGGGCAGCGGACATACCGGAGATACCCCCAGAGATACCATCAACATGCATATCCCTGATTTCATCCATAATGGAAAATCCATAGGTTTCTTGGTAAATTCTTTGGGTTAGAACCTCCAATTTATCGACATAATTTAATTGCCTACGATATCTTAGGAAGGCGTTATCAATATCCTCACTACTAACCTCATAATGGGTACCATAGGAGTTCTCTTTACCATTTTCAAAGCCACAATGATTGCTCAACATCTCAAAAGCATCGTAATAATACTCCTTTTTGTACTGCTGTAATAATATTTCAAACTTATCCTGGGAGGTTAGCTTATCTGGTTGATGAAAGGGTATCACTAAGTCAATGGTCTCCTCATTGATCTGTAGATTATTCTGCAAGAGATCCTTGATATAATCCTTAACAAATTCCTTTTCTCCAATATTGCCTTGGGCACAGGAACGAAGAGCTGTTTTCAAACGAACCTTCTGCCGCTCTCTTTTCTTTGTCTCTGTTTTATTTAAATATAGTTCGGCAATATTTTGATTGGTGATTTCATTAAAGAGCATTCGCACTGCATTTTTTAAATATGAGATCTGATATACATCTTCTTTCTCATATTTGTTTTCTGGTTCTAGTTCTTTTTTGAAGATGAAATAAACCGTAAGAAATACGAAGGCTGTGACAAGAGTGATAATAACCGTGTTACTATGTGGATACGACATATGGATTACCCCTCTCTCCTTTAGCTCCTATTCTCTCAACGAATCTGTATATTTTCTCTGTGGCCTTTTTTGCCTCAAAAATATAGCATAGGTTCTCATCACCCTTCTCACATCTTAGGTTATCTTTTACGAAGTCGATTATCCTACCATCATTGAGAGCATCCAGAAAGGCTGTATTATATGGGATTACACCGGAATTATTAGTTTTGATATATTTTCGATACCGTCTCTGCAAATTATTGAGGTTGTATTTCGACTTGCTATCATAATTTCCGATCAAATAAAATTTATTGCCTGGCAATACTTTCTCAAAGGATGAGAAGTAAGTATCCATCAGTTCTATATTCTGACTTAGATTAATAACAGTTAGATCCGCTTCTGAAATAATCTTAGAGGATAGGGAATTGTGACCAGAGCAAAGATCAACAAATACGATATCCATAGATTCCTCCATATTCTTTAGAAGACTCAGGACTAGTAAATCCATTTCATATTCGAAGGAAATCCGATTCCGCTTCGATGTGCCCGGAAGAAGGCATAGATGAATATCAGGAAAGGATATACAACAGTTTTCAATATCTTCCTGTTTTAATTTTGCTGCTTTAAAATTACGAATTAAGGCATCTAGTCCAACATCCTGGAAGAAACTACTTGTTTCTACATCCTTTGAATTACTTCCGACGAGAGGAGCCTCCAGATTATTCAATGTAAAATGGGTGTGGGTCAGTAAGCATTTCTTCTCATATAATAATCCCATCAGTATGGATATGGTCAATAAATTGCTGGTCGTTCCTGCCTGCCCATGTACTGGAGACCAAAATACAATTTTCACTTTCATCCTCCCCTCATTGCCTGCCGATAGGCACTTTTTCTACGATTAGAATCAATTTCCGGATGCAATTTACGAACTTCCTCCATAAGATAACTCTTGCGTTGTTTCGATATCTTACTGAATATATAGGACCCATTATATTGGCAGATTAGGCTATTGGCATAATCCTTCTCATCATGGTATAAGACAGATATATTTTCTGGAGAAAAGGGTATTCCTATATTTTCTGAAATGATCTCTGGAGTAATTTTAATAGGAGTAGCCTCTTTAATCAGGAGTCCCAATTCAAATGGTTTGTCAT
>JAAYQP010000136.1 GCA_012519195.1 Clostridiales bacterium
CGAAGCGTTCTGGTACTCACTCCTGCCAAAGAACTTAGTTTGCGCACTGTATATTCCATACAATCACCTCCTTACAAGTAAGAGTCTATACCTTTACGTAACGTCAATGTCAACTACCTTTTTAATATTTTTTAAATATTTATATCATATATTTAATGTAAACATCAAAATGCTCATTTTGCTTTCATGAAACAAAAAAGCCATCATAACATGGCTTTTTTGATCAATCTAAACTTTAAACTTAAGATTAGGAGAAATCTATAAGATTTCTAATAGGATTTTTACAATCTCAGGATCAAATTGGCTACCGGAGCATCTCTTGATTTCCTCAATTGCCTGCTCTTTCGATAAAGCTTTACGATAAGATCGATCTGAGGTCATTGCATCATATGCATCAACAATAGTAAGAATTCTAGATAGTAAAGGTATTGCATCCTTCTGAAGACCTTGAGGGTACCCTTTGCCATCAAAGCGTTCATGGTGGCATAGGATATATTCTGCAATTGGTGCCAATTCAGGGATTGACATGGCAATACGATAACCGATCTCTGGATGCTTCTTCATCTCGATCCATTCATCATCGGTTAATTTATCCGGTTTGTTTAACAGTACATCACTGATCCCGATCTTACCGATATCATGCAAGGCTGATAGTATCTCTAATGCATTTAATTCTTTCTCAGAAAGCTTCATCTTTTGCCCGATGGCCCTAGATAATTCGACCAAACGTTGAGCATGTTCTTGGGTTTCCTGACTTTTTGCGAATAAGGTGGTTTTCATAGAGGAAAGGATTAAACTATGGAAGCTCTTATTCTGTAATAGTTTATCCCGATACATATTATCCTCTGCATCCTTTATAACAACTTTAAAATCCACCTTTTGATCTACTTTCGCAGCACAACCCAAGGATATGCTTAGATTATATATTTCATTCTTTGTTTCTTTCGTATATTCATTACAGCTCTGTTGGATCTTCTTCATAAGCTTTTCTGCTTCGTCATATTCCGTATTCGGCAATAAGATATAGAATTCATCACCACCGGCTCTTACAATAAGATCTTGAGCACGACAGATATTTTTTAAAATGTTTGCCATAATAACAAGGATGCGGTCTCCTTCTGTATGCCCCAGCGCATCATTGATTAACTTCAGACCATTTATATCACCGATAATGACAGATAGTGGATAGTATTGCTTATTATCATATTGCATTATTATTTCATCAAAGAATCTTCGATTATAAAGCCCAGTCAATACATCATGATAATTTAGATAGGATATCTCTTCTTCCCGTTTCTTTCGATCTGTTATATCAATAATGAGACCTTCTATGGCTTCAATTTCACCATTTTCCTTATATACACCACGCCCTTGCTCCAATACCCATTTATTTTCTCCTGAAGCAGTTATAATAATGTACTCATCCTTAAACATTTCATGTTTCTGTAGAACTTTAGTCCACTTCTCCCGTATCGCCTCTCTAAATTGCGGTGCGATAATATCATTAAATGCAAGAACTTTATTATGTATGAGGCTATCTGGATGATAGCCTGTTAGATCAAGACATCCTTCGGATACGAAATGCATGGTCCAATCACTGTCATTTTTGCATCGATATGCCATTCCAGGAAGATTGGATAGGAGCATCGCATTCTGTCGGTTACTTTCCTGTAAGGCTTCCTCTGCTCTAACCCGTTCCGTGATATCTTCCACAATACACAAATGGTTAAGATCATTCTTCAATTTTAACGGTGCTATTGTCATATTAACCCAAACTATGGACTGATCCGGTCGAATATATCGCTTCACTAAGGTGTATCCATCAATTTCCTGTCTTTTTAATTTTTCTGCCATATCAACATCCTTATCTAAATCCTCCGGATGTGTATATTCTCTCCAGCTCATTGCATTGAGATCTTCCAATGGTCGCCCAATGATTTTTTCATACATTGGATTTGCGTCCAATACATTATCTTGGTAATTTCCAAAGGAAATTCCCATTGGTGATTGTTCAAATAAGGTTCTAAAAAGATATTCCTTTTCCTCAAGTTTTTCAACCTTAGAATTCAACTCCGTTATCACTTTCGTTAGTCCATGGTTTCTTCTAAGAATTAGGTATATTAACATCAGAAAAAGCAATATTAAGATTAGACTTCCCCCAGCTAATAATTGAATGTTATTCATTTCTACTCCTCTTAAGAATTATGTACTCTAAACCGGTAATAATATAAGCTATCTTAGTCAAACCCTATACTATACGCTTTAAATAAAACCATAGTGAGCCATAGATTTCCTGCTGATTTATAAAAAATTTTAAAAATTTGTAAATATACTATATATTCTAGTTATACAGAGGACATTTGTAAAGCATAAAACCATTTTTTATTTATTTATTCTACAAAATTAGTAAATATTCTATTAAATTCTATTTACCATTCCAAAGTTGACATTCCGATGAAAATAATTTATATTTAAAAAACATAATTTTACATGATTAATTTTTTTTAAATAATTCCTTTGTTTATAATATTAGAAGACCAATCTAAGGAGGTAAATGATGAGTAAAAAAGTAGCTATATTAATGGGTAGTGACAGTGATCTACCGGTAGTAAAGGGTGCAATTAACATGCTGAAATCGCTATCGATTGCATTTGAAGTTCATGTTTTTAGTGCACATCGTACCCCAAAGCAAGCCTGTGATTTCGCTGCCAATGCGAAGGATAATAATTTTGGTGTTATCATCTGTGCTGCAGGAAAGGCTGCTCATCTGGCTGGGGTAATCGCTGCCCATACAACTCTGCCAGTCATCGGTATTCCAATCAAATCTTCGACCCTAGACGGCCTAGACGCTCTTCTATCCACTGTTCAGATGCCCAAGGGTATCCCGGTTGCAACTGTAGCAATTGATGGAGCGGATAATGCAGCCATCCTCGCTGCGCAAATTCTTGCTATAGCCGATGAGAAAATTAGCGAAAAGCTGGCCGCCATGAAAGAAAAAATGACAGAGGAAGTATTAGAGAAGGATCGAAAGATACAAGCTGAAATTTAAAGATCTAAATGTCCTAGTAGTATTTATTAATATCCCACGATTTCCAAACCGGTATTTTTTCCATTACCTTCATATAGGAGCTTACCTTGCCTAGTGCTTAGTCTAACTCTTATAGTAGCAAATGTGGTTTCCAGAATGGTTCGTTTCATGATTCCCTTGATCGGGGCTTTCAATTCGATCCCATCGGCAGCTACGACGCCTATTTCAAGGCAAAAACGTAAGTCCTGAATGGTAATCCATAGATAAGTATCACTTTTATAAAAATAACGGATCCTTGCTCCTGTATAAGTAGCAAACAGAATGATATTATTCTTATATCGAAAAATAGATAAAAACCCTTCAAATGAAGTACCAAGGAAAGGTATTTCAGCTACTGAAAATTGTACTGTTACCTTTCCTTTTGGAAAATGACTGGATTGAAACCAAATCCATCGCTTGGGGAAGGAAGTCCCCCAATCCTTTTCGATATATCCATATCCCTTATCATAATTAATTGATTCACCAGCTATCATGAGCTTTCCGCTAATCTGATGATGAATATTTACAATCCCATGATAGCATTCCATTATAGGCAAATAGGAAAAGGGACCCATAATACCTGGATGGTATAGGGTCTTAGGAAATCCAATTCGGTTATAGAAACTAAGCTTTCCTTGAATGGATATTTTGTTACTCAAAATATGGAGATTTATCTGATTCTTAGTAAAATAATTGTCTCCGATCCATAAGGCAAATTCCTTTTCACTATAACGAAAATCGGTTAAATCATATCGTATATAATCAACCTCTGTCCCTTGATAAATGATCTGGATGAATGAATGGGAATCAGATTGATTCATTGATATTCCAGGTATAATGATTAAGGGATGCATGAAAGTAGAATCAAACAGTTTATAATACCAACCTTCAAAGTAATTCCTTTTCTTATATTTCCCTTGAAAAATCTCAGGATTGAATAGTTTCTTCCATTGATAAAACATCTTTCCTTATCTCTTATTTCAATCAATAAGAATTCCTTTCATTGTTTTTCAGCTACGTTAAGCATTTCTTCTACAGATGAATTTTGCTCTGCAAAATCCCCTCGCATCATCTTTAAGACCGTCTTTTCCCCATAGATTTCATCTGCAGTTCGAATTCCCCATTTGCGAGCAAAGGGCAGTGTTGGACACCATCCTTGAAGGGCATGTTGTAAAATAAAGATACCTATAACACCAGTGAGTAGAAAAGCATATCTTCCTATCTTAGTACCAAGAAGAGAACTAATCAGCAAGAGAAC
>JAAYQP010000137.1 GCA_012519195.1 Clostridiales bacterium
GGCACTACCTTACAGGCTGCTTTTGAAAATGGGATACATTCCCTCTCTATAACCTCTTCCATGGAAGGTCTTAATAATTCTTCGCATCTACCAAAGATGCTCCCAATGACGATCACTTCAGGATTTAAAATATCGACAAAATAGGAAACTCCTTTTCCTAATTTTTCTCCCACGATACGAAATACTTTGATTGCATCTGCATCACCCTTTTTTGCATATTCTGCAATCTGCTTCGTATCAAGATTATCAATTTCTTCTTCCTCTTTTGCCCATTCAAAAGGCTTGCCTTCCTTCAGCGCCTTCCGGGCAAGGTCCTGGGCCAGCCTTGCAATGCCACCACCACTACAGAAACCTTCAAAGGAGCCATGCTTTCCAAAACCAATCGGTCCATCCTCCTCAATACGGATATGGCCAACCTCTCCTCCCATATCCGAGGCACCAACTAGTAATTTGCCTTCCGCAATAATTCCACCACCCATTCCGGTTCCCATGGTTAGAAACATCATGTTTTGAGTTCCCTTTCCGGCACCTAACTTCCATTCAACCAAGGCACAAGCATTGGCATCATTTTGGATAAAAGCAGGAATCTTAAACTCATCTTCTAAAAGCTTTACAAAAGGAATATTAACCCAACCAGGAAGATTTGGTGGACATAGAATCACCCCAGATCTGCTATCAAGTGGTCCACCGCAACTAACTCCAATGGAGCAAATTTGATTTATTTGAAGCTTGTTTCTCTCTAAGATTTGGTAGATGTTATGAAATAGCTGATTCTTAGTATATTCAAAGCCTTTCTCACTTTCTGTCGGAAACTTGATTTTATCAATAATCTTTATTTCTGTGCTGAACTGTGCCAGAACAACCGCACATTTTGTACCTCCAATATCTAGACCGACAATATATTTCATACTTTCCTCCTATTTTTTTGAACCAAACGGCTTTCTTATCCTCATTCCGCTTTCATTATATCATGAACAAAAAACGTGTTCATGATCTATTACTCCGCTCGGATAATGCAAGCAAGCTTGTGATTCCTCTTTTTCGCTTTTATTATATCATATTTCTATAAATAGGAAATCTATTTGTAGAAATATGATATAATAAAAGCCTAGTAATCATGACATAAATGCTCGGATAGGATTAAGCATCTCTAAATCGTACCTTTGTAACTTTTTAAATATATTATGATTAGAATCACATTTTTGTAATAAGCTATCTCTTATACTCAGAATGCAGTATAATATTTAAAGTAAAAAAATTGAAATGGCGGTGAACACAATGAAGCAAGATGTAGTAATTGTAGGTGGAGGCGTTGCAGCTGTTAACGCAATAAAAGCAATAAGGGAAGTCAGTTCAGATATTAATATACATGTGATTCAACATGAACCCGTATATCCATATTACCGAACCAGATTAACTAAAAATTTATTTGAAGATCTTGATATAGATAAAATATTACTTCAGAAAAAAGAATGGTACGAGCAAAATAAGGTAAATTTATATCTTGGGAAAGAAGTAACTTCCCTTGATACGGACAATTCTACCGTTCGTTTAGACGATGGTAGCAATTTAAAATATGATAAACTACTATTGGCCAATGGATCCTTTAATTTCAAGCCTCCCATCGAAGGGATAGACAAAGAAAATGTTTATACCATAAGGACTTTCGAAGATATTCAAACCATAAAGGCAAATACCGAAGACAAAAAAACGATCTTGCATATTGGGGGAGGTATACAGAATCTTGAAGCAGCATGGGCATTTTGCTCCCATGGTAAAGAGGTTATTGTGGCCGAATTTATGGACAAATTAATGCCTAGACAATTGGACGACAGGGCTTCCCAAATCCTAAAAAATGCTGTGGAGGCTTCCAATGTAAAGGTATTACTAGGAACGCAGGTAGTAGCCATTACTGGAGAAGATAAGGTTAGTGGTGCCATCACAAAAAATGGTGATACCATCCATTGTGATATGGTTGTATATTCTGTAGGGATACGACCAAACAAAAAGCTTTATGAGAATACTGCAATTAAAACCAACATCGGTGTTATTGTCAATGAACATATGCAAACAAATCTTGAAAATGTTTATGCGGCAGGTGATATAGCTGAGCTAGATGGTAAAGTTATGGGACTTTGGCCAGTGGCAATCGAGCAAGGTAAAATTGCAGGCTATAATATTGTAGGAAAAGATGCTACTTATTATAGTTCATTACCAGTTACTTTAATGAATGCATTCAACTTATCCATTTTTTCCGTAGGAATCGTTGATGAAAATAGTTCTTCTCTCACCTTAACTGATGATCCTGGCGATGGTCAGTCCTACAAGAGAATATTTATACAGGATAATATCATCCTTGGGGCTATCATGATCGGTGACAATAAATACAATAACCTGTTAAAGAAATTTATTGAAAATAAAACTGATATCTCCAGTATTAACTTATCCAATATCTCTGTAGCTGATTTGCTGGAACAATTAAAGAGCCTTTAATAGAGTGTTCTTATAGATTAGGAGGTATCATGGCAAAAGAAATTATTATTGCTGAACATGCCGGTTTCTGCTTTGGCGTAAAAAGAGCTGTAGATATTGCATTGATGCAGCAATTAACAAAGGAAAGCAAAGCCTATACCTTAGGACCCCTCATTCATAATAATGATATGATTCAACGATTAAAGGAAAAAGAAGTTTTCCCCATCCATATATCAGAATTAGATCAATTAAATCCTTCCGATTCCATCGTAATTCGATCCCATGGTGTGACACCGGATATGATTAAGCAGATAAAACAAACTGGTGCACGTTTGGCTGATGCAACCTGTCCCTATGTTTCCAGTATTCAAAAGAAAGCTAGAAAATACATGGATTTAGGCTATCAGATTATTATTGTTGGAGATCGCAACCATCCAGAGGTAATTGGCATCAACGGATGGTGTGATAATACTGCCATTATTACCAAGGATGGAAGTGATTTACCCAAGCTACCGCCGAAAGTCTGTGTTGTATCTCAGACAACGCAGCGACTAGCCAATTATGAAAAGGTTGTGGATCTGGTTACCAAGCAATGCGAGGATGTACAAACCTTTAATACCATATGCAAGGCAACCTCAGATCGGCAAAACAGCGCAAATGAGGTCTCAAAAAAGGTGGATTTTATGATCGTGATTGGTGGAAAGAATAGTTCCAATAGCAAAAAACTATTTGAAATCTGTAGTTTGAATTGTCCAAAAACCATCTTTATTGAAAATAAGGATGAGCTGCTAGCTGATTTGTTAAAAGATAGTACAATAGAAAAGATCGGTATTACTGCAGGCGCTTCCACGCCAGACTTTATAATAGAAGATGTTATTGCGAAAGTAAGAGAAATCATTACTTTATAGTATGGTTTAAACATAAAAAACTAAGAGAAGGTGCTATGGTTGGGAAACCATAAGCACCTTTTTTAAAGATATTCCACTTTCTATACTTAATAGGACAATAGGAATAGATAATCGATATCGCGAATAATTCTATATGTATCGGGAAAAACAGCAATATAGTAAGTACCGGCAGGTAGTTTTTTTTCTATAACCTGTACTGGTAAACCTTTGTACTCTTGTATGGTTGGAGCAGCAATTACATTATTATCTTTATCTACAATCGTAACATAAATGCTCTTCATATCGTACATTGAATTCGTTAGTACCATTGCTCCAATGATTACCTTGGACTCTGAGGATAATTTGAATTTGTAATAATCAATGGATGCTATTTCAACAGTACCAAGCACACTGGTATTATTGGAAATGCTCTGACAGGTTTCTTTATTACCACTTTGATTTCTGTTTTCAAATATGATTTCATGATTAAGAGCTGAATTAGGATTCTTTATCTTGCTGAATTCTTCCATGGTTATGGGATTTTCCGTCTTTACATCATAGATATGGCTACTATTTATTGCAAAGTTAAGATTCTGCCCATAGATATATTGCATAGTATTAATAC
>JAAYQP010000016.1 GCA_012519195.1 Clostridiales bacterium
TACAAAAGCCGATATAGCTATATACAAAAGCCGAGAGGAGATAACCATGAGTTTAGCGGATAACATTTTTATCAATATGTGTAAAGATATCTTGGAAAATGGAACAAGTACCGAAGGAGAAAAAGTTAGACCTAGGTGGGAAGATGGTTCCTATGCATATACAATCAAGAAATTTGGTGTAGTGAATCGCTACGATTTGTCCAAAGAATTTCCTGCAATGACCCTTCGGAAATTAGCATTTAAAAGCTGCATTGACGAACTTCTTTGGATCTGGCAAAAGAAATCAAACAATATTCACGAGCTAAACAGCCATATCTGGGACAGCTGGGCGGATGAGAATGGATCCATTGGAAAAGCCTATGGTTACCAACTGGGAGTTAAACACAGATATAAGGAAGGTATGATGGATCAAGTAGATCGGGTTATCTATGATCTGAAGAATAATCCTTACAGTCGAAGGATTATGACAAACATCTATGTCCACCAGGACCTTCATGAGATGAATCTATATCCCTGTGCTTATAGTATGACCTTTAACGTGACCAAGAAGAAGGATAGTGATACTCTTGTATTAAATGGAATACTAAATCAACGTTCCAATGATATATTAACTGCCAACAACTGGAATGTATGCCAATATGCAGTTTTATTGCATATGTTAGCCCAGGTTTGTGGTTATCAGGTGGGTGAGCTAGTTCACGTAATTGCAGATGCTCATATCTATGACAGGCATATTCCGATTATCGAAGAACTAATAAAACGTCCAATTTATGATGCGCCTGAATTTTGGATTAACCCAGAAATAAAAGATTTTTATGAATTCACGGTGAATGATTTTGAGTTAAGGAATTATAAGTTTGGTCCTAAGGTAGAAAGGATTCCTGTTGCGATATAAGGAGATTTAGATCATTGCGAAACCAATAAGATACCATAATTTTATATACAACATATGCTAAGACTTCGCTCCGTGGCTTGTACGCACGCAAATTTGACTCAGAAACTGTATATGTTGTTTATAGTATAGTTTCGCAATTATTTAGATAGGACATTAGAAGAAAGGTGGAATTTCATGAATCTTATTGTTGCGGTTGATAAAAACTGGGGAATTGGATACCAGAATAAGCTTCTTGTCAGAATACCTGCGGATCACCGTTTTTTTCGAGAGCAAACCATTAA
The DNA here is from genome assembly GCA_012519195.1 of Clostridiales bacterium. Classification (GTDB taxonomy): domain Bacteria; phylum Bacillota; class Clostridia; order Lachnospirales; family Lachnospiraceae; genus Mobilitalea. Next base: position 1,177 of record JAAYQP010000016.1, read on the forward strand.
TAAAGCAGTCATAATGGGAAGAAAAACTTTAGAGAGTTTTCCTAATGGTATACCGCTTAAGCAACGCCTGAATGTTGTAATTACCTCGAATCCGGATTATAAGGTAAATGATGCTCTTGTGGTTCATAGTATAGATGAGGCTTTGGAAGCGGTTAAGGATTTTAAATCAGAAGATGTCTATGTGATCGGAGGAGCCAGCATTTATGAACAGATGCTTCCTCTATGTGATACGGCACATGTTACCAAAATTGATTATGCCTATGCTGCAGATACCTATTTTCCTAATCTGGATTTGAATGAGGAATGGCAGCTGACAGGTGAATCGGAGGAGCAGACCTATTACGATCTGATCTATACTTTCTGTAAATATGAGAAAATAGTGGGAAAAAGAGCTTGAAAAAATATTCTTGGAAGTCTACTATATAAGATAGAAAGATAGACGATTGCTAAGTCTGATAGAATAAATCATGGAAATGATGGGGAAGGATGATAAGATGCTTAAGATTAGAATTGAAAAGACGACAAGGCCTAAGGATTTGCCGAAAGCAGATGATCCTTTGAAATTCGGTACAATTTTTACAGATCATATGTTTCTTATGAATTATGAAGAAGGAGAGGGCTGGCACGATCCCCGTATTGTACCATATCAGCCAATATGTCTGGAACCCTCTGCAATGGTATTCCATTATGGGCAGGAAATGTTCGAAGGATTGAAGGCGTATAAAGCTGTTGATGGCAGAACCTTATTATTCCGTCCAAACAAAAATATTGAAAGAGCGAATCGTTCTAATAAAAGACTCTGTATACCAGAGATTCCGGAAGAGGTTTTTCTAGAGGCTTTGAAGACCCTGGTAAAGATCGATGAACAATGGATACCGGAAAAGGAAGGAACATCACTCTATATACGTCCATTTGTCATTGCAACGGATCCCTTCCTAGGGGTAAGACCGGCGAACAGTTATCTATTTATTATAATTTTATCACCGGTTGGTGCTTATTATCCGGAAGGACTGAATCCTGTAAAGATATGGGTTGAGGATGAATATGTTAGAGCAGTAAAGGGTGGAATTGGTGAGGCAAAGACCGGCGGCAACTATGTAGCATCTTTGAAATCCCAGGTGAAAGCCCATGATGAGGGATATTCCCAAGTTCTTTGGTTGGATGGTGTTCATAGAAAGTATATTGAAGAGGTGGGTGCAATGAACATCTTCTTCAAAATAGATGGTACCATCCTTACTCCAGAATTAAATGGTAGTATTCTACCAGGTGTTACCCGAGCTTCCGTTATTGAACTTTGTAAAGAATGGGGATTACCGGTTAAGGAAAGCAGAATTTCAATCGATGAAATTTATGAAGCTCATAAAAATGGGACTCTTGAGGAGGTCTTTGGGACCGGTACTGCAGCTGTTATTTCACCAGTAGGACAGCTCCGTTGGGAGGATCATATTATGAAGGTGCAAGATGGCGGTATTGGGCAGCTTAGCCAGAAATTATATGATACTCTAACCGGAATACAATTAGGTAAAATAGAAGATAAACATAACTGGACAGTTGAGGTTTAGGAGGTATAAAATGAATGATGCTTATGCAGAAGCAGGAGTAAAGAAACAGGAAAATGCAGCCTCTATGGCGCTAAGAGTTCTAATTATTATCGGAATTCTTCTTGGTGTATATTTTATGATGATGGGTGGGTTTTTTAGTATTGCAGGTGTTGCACTTGTAGTTGTGTTAGGATTTATGTTTCCTAGATTACAGGTGGATTACGAATATGTATATGTAGATGGTCAATTAGATTTTGACAAAATTATCGGAAAATCAAAGCGAAAGACCATGCTTCGTATTGATTTTGATCAGGTAGATATCATGGCACCAGCAACTTCCCATGCCTTAGATCAATATACCAATGTAGAGAAGAAAGACTATTCCTCAGGTGCTAAGGATAGTAAGCCTTATGCGATCATTGTAAGTCAAGGAGATAAGAAAATCAAAATTTTATTTGAACCCAGTGATAAGATGATTGATTTGATTAAGCAAAAGGCCCCAAGAAAAATTTCTACTTATTAAAATTCTTTAATCGATCATGAATACTTTAATAATTAAGTATCAAAATAATTAATAATAAGTATACAATAAGTATACTAAGGTAAGGTCAAAAAGCTATAATCTTAATAATGCTATAAGCTTAATTATGAAGAAACCTGTCTAAAACGACAGGTTTCTTTGCACATTCGATTAAGATTGTGATAATCCTATTGAAATCAATCCTTTGTCCAGAGGATTTAAAATAAGTTTATTCCTTATTAAGTGTTGACAAGGTATAGATAATTCGTTATACTTTTTAAAATTATAAACAGATTTTTTAATGGTATAATTTAACTATCTTTATAAGAAGAATAGATGCAATAATTTGCTGTTAACTGGCAACAGTAACAATAAACTTACAATGATTTAGAAAGCGAGGAGATAATAAAATGGGACAAATCATCGGTGAAGGAATTACATTTGATGATGTGCTCTTAGTACCTGCATATTCCGAGGTACTGCCATATCAGGTAGATCTAACAACACAATTAACAAATAAAATTAAACTCAATATACCATTAATGAGTGCTGGAATGGATACCGTTACAGAACATAGGATGGCAATTGCCATGGCCAGACAGGGTGGTATAGGTGTTATTCATAAAAATATGTCAATAGAGGAACAGGCAGAAGAGGTTGATAAAGTAAAACGGTCTGAAAATGGTGTAATCACCGATCCATTTTATCTATCCCCGGAACATACCCTTCAAGATGCCAATGATCTTATGGCAAAATACCGTATATCCGGTGTTCCGATTACCGTAAATGGTAAGAAACTAGTAGGCATAATTACGAACCGTGATTTAAAGTTTGAAACAGATTTCTCTAAGAAGATTAAAGAGTCAATGACCTCAGATGGTTTGATTACAGCAAAAGAAGGTATCACTTTAGAGGAAGCTAAGAAAATTCTATGGAAGGCTAGAAAAGAAAAACTTCCTTTGGTTGACGATGAAGGGAATCTAAAGGGACTGATCACGATTAAAGATATTGAAAAGCAGATCAAATATCCGTTGTCAGCCAAGGATGATCAGGGGCGCCTTTTATGTGCCGCTGCCGTTGGTATCACTAATAATATTCTAGAACGGGTAGATGCCCTTGTGAAGGCTAAGGTAGATGCAATTGTAATTGACACTGCCCATGGTCACTCTGCAAATGTACTAAAGGTTGTTAAAATGGTTCGAGATACCTATCCGGATGTACAGATCATAGCAGGTAATGTTGCAACAGCTGAGGCAACCCTTGCCTTAATAGAAGCAGGAGTAGATGCGGTTAAGGTTGGTATTGGACCGGGATCAATCTGTACAACAAGAGTTGTGGCAGGTATCGGTGTACCGCAGGTAACAGCGATTATGGAAGCTTATAAAGCAGCTAAGAGTCATGGCATTCCGATTATTGCAGATGGTGGTATCAAGTATTCCGGTGACATTACTAAGGCATTGGCAGCCGGTGCTAATGTATGTATGATGGGTAGTATCTTTGCTGGTTGTGATGAGAGCCCTGGAGAATTCGAACTTTACCAAGGTAGAAAGTATAAAGTTTATCGAGGTATGGGTTCTATAGCAGCTATGGAAAAGGGAAGTAAGGATCGTTACTTCCAGGCCGATGCGAAAAAATTAGTACCAGAAGGTGTGGAAGGACGAGTAGCATATAAGGGTACCGTAGAGGATACCGTATTCCAACTAATTGGAGGTTTACGTTCCGGTATGGGTTACTGTGGTGCAAGTAATATCAATGCCCTACAGGAGAATAGTAAATTTGTAAAGATAACTGCGGCATCCCTAAAGGAAAGCCACCCTCATGATATTCATATCACAAAGGAAGCTCCGAACTACAGTGTAGAATAATAAAGCTTTTATTATTAAAATAAGTTATAGAATAATGCTTTAGATTAAAAAGACAGGATTTCGTAGAAGAGAGACTGTCTTTTTCTTCTGCTTTCGAACGCAAGCGAGTACTAACTGCAAGCATTAGTGAGAGGGGAGGTACGATTCTACCGGTTTTCTTAAGAGTTTCTGAAGTTTGGATCCTGCATTGACAAGAGATTTCCTATTCAATACAATAGAATAGCTTAGAATATTAGATTAGCTTAAGGGAATAGAATGAATTAATTGATTATATATTTTAAAAATACTTGGGTTGATAATAACATAGACAGGTGAGGATATGAGCAGAGTTTTGACAAAAAAAGAATGGAGAAGGAGAAGGCGTATTAAAAATAGGATCATGCTAACGCTGGCTCTCTTATTAATGATAATGATCTTGATGATTTCAATTTTTTTACTTAGGGAGATTGCAAGCGAGTATTTTAATATAGGGAAAAATACGATAGAGACTCTTTCTGCTTCTTTAACCGAGGGTCTCATGATTGAACAGCAATATCTAACACCAAATGATTATTCTCGGCCTGAGATTCCATTGAAAAAGATTAGGGGAGTTGTAATTCATTATACTGCCAATCCGAATACGTCAGCGCAAAATAATAGGAATTATTTTGAGAGTTTAGCAGAGAAAGAAACTACTTCTGCCAGCAGCCATTACATAATCGGGCTGGAAGGGGAAATTATTCAGTGTATTCCAATGACAGAGATTGCCTATGCATCGAATGAGCGGAATGCGGATACTATATCGATCGAATGCTGCCACCCGGATACATCAGGAAAATTTACCAAGGCTACTTACGAGGCACTGGTTTCATTAACAGCTGCACTTTGTGTTGAGTTTGATTTGCAGGAAAAGGATATTATTCGCCACTATGATGTTACCGGTAAGCTTTGTCCTTTATATTTTGTAGAGCATGAGGATGATTGGAAACGATTTAAAAGAGAGGTTATGATCGAGGCAGTCATGCTAGAAAGTAGGGCTGAGTTGATAGATAAAGGCCATTAATCGAAGCATTAAAAAGTGAACGAAAACTATGATATAAGATTAGAGGTTTACATTATGAAATAAAAAGGGATTCGTATTATAGCTAAAGATTGCTTTTTACGAATCCCTTTTTGCTGCTTTATTTATAAGGAAAGCACAATATCCTTTCCTTTTGGTTGATACTGACGATACTTAACACCTGCGGAATCAAGCATTCTCTTTGCAGCGATCACCGCATCGGTTGTAGAATATTTATCGCTCATATAAATAATTTCAGTGATTCCCTTTTGGATAATTGCCTTGGTACATTCGTTGCATGGAAATAGGGTAGTATATATTTTAGCTTCTTTCATTTGCGTACCGGTATAATTAAGAATAGCATTCAATTCTGCATGGCACACGTAGTAATATTTTGTGTCAAGATGGTTACCTTCTCTTTCCCATGGAAACTCATCATCCGAGCAACCGTTCGGCATTCCATTATAGCCAACGGAGAGGATTTTGTTGTCCTGGCTAACGATACAAGCACCGACACTGGTACTGGGATCCTTGCTGCGTTCGGTTGAAAGCAGAGCAATTCCCATAAAATATTCATCCCATTTTAGATATTCCTGCTTCTTCATCTTTCGCTTCCTTTCTCATAAAAAACTATAATAATTAACCCAAATAAATATTAACTTCCTGCAACCTGTACTTTGATCATATTCGTGGTTCCAGAGATACCTAAGGGAACTCCAGCAGTTAGCACTGCCAACTCACCGTCCTTAAGATAACCTGCTTCCTCAACTGCTTGAATGGCATGATCGATTAATTCAAAGGTATCATGTTCCACCTCCATTAATAAGGGAGTAACACCCCATGCCATATTAAGCTGGCGGCAAACCTTAGGATCTGTGGTACATCCAAGAATTTGGCATTCTGGACGATAACGGGAAATCATACGGGCAGTTCTACCAGAGGTAGTTACGGTTATAATCATCTTAGCATTTAAATCATGTGCAGTAGTCACCGTAGCTCGGGAGATGGCTTCTGTAATATCAGGACTGGAACATTCATCCCGCATACGGAAACGTTTTTTGTAATCGATATCGGATTCGGTCTTTACTGCAATTCTTATCATTGTCTTTAAGGCTTCCACTGGATATTTACCAGCAGCAGTTTCACCGGATAGCATAATAGCGCTGGTACCATCATAGATTGCGTTGGCGACATCCGTTGTTTCTGCCCTTGTAGGTCTTGGGTTCTTAATCATGGAATCAAGCATCTGTGTTGCGGTAATAACCTGCTTACCACTATTATATACTTTCTTGATAATCTTTTTTTGTAGAGAAGGAACATCTTCATAGGGAATTTCAACTCCCATATCCCCTCGAGCAATCATAATGCCATCGGCAGCTTCAATAATTTCATCAATATTATTGATACCTTGTAAATTCTCTATCTTAGCGATAATTTTTGTTTGAGATTTATACTTATTGAGCATCTTACGGATATCATTGATATCCTCGGCTGTTCGAACAAAGGATGCAGCAATATAGTCGTAGTCATGTTCGATGGCAAAGAGAATATCCTCACGGTCACGATCACTGATGTAAGGCATAGAAAGATGAACTCCGGGTACATTTACTCCTTTTTTCGAGGATATAATACCTCCATTCTTGACCTTACAGATGATTTCTGTCGGTGTTATTTCAACGGCCTCCATCTCAATCAATCCATCGTCAATTAGTATGATGGTTCCTACTTCAATGTCATAGACTAAATTCTTATAACTGATAGAAACTTGGTTTTCGTCTCCTTCGATATCATTCGTAGTTAATGTAAAGATTTGTCCTTCGGTAAGAAGAATCTTCTTATCTTCTTTAAAATTACCGATCCTAATCTCGGGACCTTTTGTATCAAGAAGAGTAGCAACGGGAATATTAAGCTCTTCTCGAAGTGCTTCAATCCGCTGTAATCTTCCTAGATGCTCCTCATGGTCGCCATGGGAGAAATTAAATCTAGCAACATCCATTCCTGTTATTATTAATTCTCTTAATACTTCACCTTTATCTGTTGAAGGGCCTAGGGTACATATTATTTTTGTTTTTCTCATGTTTTCATACTCCTTTAATGTCAAACTGCTTATATCATAAATTTAAACCTTTGTTCTTGCGATATCTTATACTGAAGTATTTTCTTCTATGATAATATAATATTGCTAGTAATATACTTCCCAAAATTACTAAAAGAATAATTAGTAATGCACAATGAAGGAAAAAAGTATCCGGAAGAATTTTTATAACCGGATCGGTTACTGAGTCAAAAATCCAATAATCATTATTAAAGAATATTTTATGAAATATTACAAAAGAGGTATCGAAATCAATTGCCAAAGCCAGTCCCACAAGAATCGGCAGGGTAATGGCGGTAATCGAGGATACAATTAGATACTGATAATCCTTCTTTTTATGTTTGTGGAAAGCTATGCAAATGCTAATTACCAATGTAACAGCACCTAGAATGTAGAAAAAAGTAAAGATATCTTTAACTTCCCTAAAATGTTGTAATCCATTCTCAGAAGCAGGTAGCGTAGGAAAGTTTAAATCTCCTGTGAAAAAAGGAGAAGAGTAATCAATAAGAGCATTATAATTATCTAGGATTTCCTGCTTGGGATAGCCGGAGCGTTCGACGATATCTAAAATCTCAACATCCAGATAGTATAAAGGACGGAAGTTTATGGTGAATACAACAGCTAGAGAAATTAGAAGTAAAGTGAACACAATTCCAATGATAATATCGGTGAATTTGAACTTTTTCATAGAATACTCCTATTTTATCATAATTTCAATATCAATGGAATTATAGTATAAACCAAGAAAAATTGCAACTAAATGTACATAACTGTTAGTGTAAAATATATATTATTGAATCCATTTTAGTCTTTCACAACTCTGGATGGATAAACGTACCAATATTTTTGGGGAAACTTAATCCGTCTTAAAATAAACAGTTTACTTATAGTTTTAAATTATAAAGGAAATAATATCCTTAGAAACTAAGAATAATTGATAATTATCAACTTGATTTATTGGGATAATGCTACCACCGAATTTGAAGGAAAAACGAAAAGTATGATTTTATCTATTATACTAAAACTTTTATCTATAAGTTTCTTAAATAAATTGCATTAGAATATATACTTTGAATCTGAATGGAGAATGGTTTATGATATTTGATAGAATCTAGGATAAACTTATTAAGGCATAAATATGACATATTTATAGCGATTCATTTTACCAGTATTAATAAAGTAGATTATATTTTGAATATGAAAAGGAGATTTGGGATGAGAGCATTAATTAGCGTATCAGATAAGTCAGGTATTGTAGAATTTGCTAAGGAGCTTACTTCACTAGGGGTTGAGATTATTTCTACCGGTGGTACCTATGCAAAACTGAAGGAAGCAGGAATTTCCGCAATTGAAATATCAGAACTTACTGGATTTCCGGAGTGTCTGGACGGACGAGTGAAGACTCTCCATCCCATTGTACATGCAGGTTTACTAGCTGTCCGTAGCAATCCTTCCCATAGAGAACAGCTTGCCAAATTAAAGATTGAACCGATTGATATCGTTGTAGTCAATCTATATCCCTTTAAGGCTACAATTCTTAAAGAGGGAGTAACCAGGGAGGAAGCGGTAGAAAATATTGATATTGGTGGCCCCACCATGCTTCGGGCTGCGGCCAAGAATTATCAAGATGTTACTGTTTTAGTTGATCCACAGGATTATAATATGGTACTTACCCAGTTAAAGAAGGATGGCCAGGTATCCCTTGATACCAAATTCTATTTAATGCAGAAGGTATTCCAGCATACCTCCTCCTATGATACCATGATTGCAGATTATCTTAGGAAGGAAAGAAAGGATCAAGAGTTTCCTGATACACTTACTATGACCTTTGAGAAGATTCAGGATATGCGATATGGGGAAAATCCTCATCAGAAAGCAGCTTTTTATCGTGAAGTGGGAAGAAAGAAGGGCTCCATTACCGATGCGTTACAGTTACATGGAAAAGAGCTCTCCTTCAATAATATTAATGATACCAATGGAGCACTAGAGTTACTTAAAGAATTTACGGAGCCTACCGTAGTTGCCTGCAAACATGGGAATCCTTGTGGAGTTGGAAGTGCGGATAATATTCTTGATGCTTGGGAAAAAGCATTTGAAGCAGATAAGATTTCTATCTATGGCGGTATTGTCGTGGTAAATAGGGAGATTAGCTTGGAATTGGCCGAACGGATGAAGAAGGTATTCCTGGAGGTGGTTGTAGCTCCTTCCTATGAGGAAGAGGCATTAAAGCTCCTGCAGACAAAGAAAAATGTTCGCTTATTGGAATTAAAGGATATTGATGTTCCGCAGCCAGAGGATGCTTATGATTTGAAGAAGGTTAACGGCGGTTTGATCGTTCAAACGATCGATAGTAAGCTTCTTATAGAAGATAGTTTACAGGTAGTAACAGATCGGGCGCCTAGTAAGGAGGAGCTGGAGGATCTTAAGTTTGCCTGGAAAGTCGTAAAATATGTGAAATCCAATGGAATTGCCTTGGCTAAGAATAAGCAGAGTATTGGTATTGGACCTGGACAGGTGAACCGGGTTTGGGCTACCAAGCAGGCGATTGAACATTCCCTTGAATTAATTCATGAAGATGCAACGAAGGGTGCCGTATTAGCTTCGGATGCCTTCTTCCCCTTTGACGATTGTGTAGAAGCTGCGCATCAAGCAGGAATTACGGCAATTATTCAACCTGGAGGATCAATCCGGGACGAGGATTCCATCAAGAAGTGTAATGAATACGGAATAGCCATGGTATTTACGGGTATGAGACATTTCAAACACTAATAAGAAAAGTATTGACCTGCAAGATCTTAAGCTAGAATGAATTTTAAATAGCTAAAATGAAATAGAATGAAATAAAGTAGGATATTAGTTAAATTATAAAAGGGATTGTATTTTACAATCCCTTATATTCTACTTAAATTTAATTGTTAGATTCAGCTTCTAAGCATCCAATGAACGACAATATTGTTATGTCGCATTTTCTATCTTGGTCTGTGTTTATAATTTGGTTACATTCGCAGCCTGAGGACCCTTTTCTCCTTCTACTACTTCAAATTCTACATTATCGCCTTCTTCTAGAACCTTGAAACCTTCCATCAAAAGAGCGGAGTAGTGTACAAAGACGTCATTTCCTTCCTCGTCAGAGAGAAATCCGTATCCTTTTTTTGCGTTAAACCATTTTACTGTTCCAGTTTTCATAAAAGCCTCCTAAATACACTAAAAATAAAAATATACCATTACCGTAAACAGTGATGATAGACTAAATTTAACATAAATTCAAATAAATGTCAAACAAACTTTGTAGCATTTTGTGGAATAATAAATTGAATTTTTGCGTTTTATTTTGCAATTTGTATAGCGGTTTAAGATAGGGCAGCGTATACCTTGTTTAGATAAGATTGAGATTTACTTGAAAATTGATACATAGTTAGTAAGGAAAAGTATCCAAAGTATACAGATTTTATATAAAATTAGTTTAAAATATGGCCAAAAAATGTTGGAAATAGATGATATATTTTTCTTTGTAATAAATGACAAATGATTAAATATATGTTATCATGAATAAGCATTCAATAGAAATTGTTATACTATGATGACAAAGATTTAATATAGTAAATAATAATCATAAAAAGTACTTAAGATAATAAGAAAATCGCTTGTTTAGAAAGTATATAGATGGAGGTAAATGATATGAAAATTCAATACACTTCCTCATACGAACTGTTATACGAGGAAAATTTAGATGATCTGAATAGCCTTGGCGCAGTTCTTGTTCATAAAAAGACTGGAGCAAAGGTTGCATTAATATCCAACGATGATGACAATAAAGTATTCTATATAGGATTTCGAACACCCCCTGCGGATAGTACCGGTGTGGCTCATATCATAGAACATTCGGTGCTCTGCGGTTCTAAGAATTTTCCTGCTAAGGATCCCTTTGTTGAACTAGCTAAGGGTTCCCTAAATACCTTTTTAAATGCCATGACATATCCTGATAAAACGGTTTATCCAATTGCAAGTACCAACAATCAGGATTTTAAGAATCTTATGCATGTTTATATGGATGCGGTTTTATACCCAAATATCTATGAAAGGAAAGAAATCTTCCAACAGGAAGGCTGGCATTATGAAATTGATGAGGAAGACGGGCAGCTAAAGCTCAATGGCGTTGTTTATAATGAGATGAAGGGCGTCTTTTCTTCACCGGAATCCATGCTAAATCGTATGATTCAGAAATCTCTCTTTCCGGATACCCCATACGGGGTTGAATCTGGCGGAGATCCTGATTTTATACCGGATCTAAGCTACGAACAGTTTCTGGATTTTCATAAAACATACTATCACCCTTCTAACAGCTATATCTATCTATACGGTGCCATGGATTTTAAGGAGAGGTTGGAATGGCTGGATCAAGAATATCTCAGTAAATTTGATTATTTAGAAGTGGATTCTGAGATTGCTCTACAGAATAGCTTCCCTTCTGTGAGAGAAGTTGTAGATTATTATTCCATTGGTAAGGAAGAGGACCCCAATGAGAATACCTATCTTAGTAAAAATATAGTAATTGGTAATTCCCTAGATAAGGAGTTGGCATTAACGTTCCAGATTCTTAGCCATGTCCTTCTGGATGCTCCTGGAGCGCCGATTAAGCAGGCTTTACTCGATGCTGGAGTTGGTAAGGATATTCTGGGTTACTATGAGGATGAAATCCTTCAACCTACTTTTAATATCATAGCAAAGAATTCTGAGGAGAATAAAAAGAATCAATTTATTGGTATTATTAGAGACACTCTGTCAAAGTTAGTTGCGGAGGGAGTGTATGAAAAATCCCTGCGTGCGGCAATTAATTTTTATGAATTCCGTTACCGGGAAGCAGATTTTGGACGTTTCCCTAAAGGACTAATTTATGGCCTGCGTATTATGGGCAGCTGGCTTCATGACGATGAAAAGGCCTTCCTACACCTTAAGGATAATGCTGGATATGCATTTTTAAAGGAGCAGATTGGAACTGGCTATTACGAAACGATTATCCAGAAATATTTATTAGATAATACCCATTCCTCCATTGTAATTTTGAAACCTAAAGTTGGTTTGAACGAGGAGAAAGATAAACAATTGAGGGAGAAACTTGCATCCTATAAGGCTTCTCTGGCAGAAGAAGAGATCCAGATGATTGTAGAGGAAAGCAAGAAACTGAAGCTATATCAGGAGATTCCTTCTACCAAGGAGGAGTTGGAGAAGATCCCCATGATTACGAGGGAGGATATCAGCAAAAAAATACAGCCATTATATAATGATGAGCTTACGATTGATGGGGTAAAGGTAATCCATCACAATGTATATACGAATCAGATTGCATATTTGCAACTACTGTTTGATATTCGAGATATTCCGCAAGAATTATTACCCTATGCTTCCTTGCTTAGTCAGGTCATGGGTTATATGAATACACAAAACTACAGTTATTTGGAACTATCCAATGAAATAAATATCCATACCGGTGGAATTTCGACCAATGTGAAAAGTTATGCTAAAAAAGATAGTACCCAGCAGTATTATCCAGTCTTTGAGTTTAGCACCAAGGTACTCTATGATAAATTACCGGAAGCATTCCGCCTGATCGGAGAAATGTTATTTAACACGGTTCTAAAGGATACGAAACGACTTAAGGAAATCATCGATGAATTGAAATCTAAGATGCAGATGTACTTTAACTCCAGTGGGCATTCTGTGGCTGTGGATCGAGCTATGTCCTATTATTCCGTTCATGGTTTATTTAAGGATATAACTACCGGAATATCCTTCTATCAGTTCCTGGAAGACCTTTCTGCGAATTTTTCAGGAAGGGTTGAGAAAACAATAGAGAATATGCAGCAGCTTTTAAAGATGATTTTTACTAGAAATAAGATGCTGGTCAGCATAACTGCGGATGAGGAAGGCTGCAAGCGGCTGAAGGAAGAATTTTCAGCCTTCTTAAATAGATTAGAGCAGAAACCGGATCCTAAACTTTATGATGCCTTTGAAAAGGTGGAATTAGTACCGATATGCAAAAATGAGGGCTTCAAGGCAGCCATGCAGGTTCAATATGTAGCGAGAGTTGGTAACTTTATGAAGGCGGGTTTTGACTATCACGGATCTCTAAGAGTGTTAAAAACCATTCTAAGCTACGATTATCTGTGGAATAATGTTCGAGTAAAAGGCGGAGCCTATGGTTGCATGTGTGGCTTCTCCGGCGTTGATGGAGATGCCTACTTTACCTCCTATCGTGATCCGAATTTATACGAGACCAATCATATCTACGAGCAAGTAGTTGATTATATTAAGAATTTTACTGCTGACGAGAGAGATATTACCAAATATATTATCGGAACATTTAGTTCCCTAGACACTCCTTTGACACCGATGAACAAAGGAAAACGTTCCTTAAGTATGTATCTTGCAGGTATCACGGAGGCAGATTTGCAGAGGGAAAGAGAAGAAATCTTGAGTGTAACTGAGGAGGACATCCGATCCCTTCATAGACTTGTGAAGGCAGTTCTGGATGCAGGATATATCTGTGTGATCGGTAATGAAAGCAAGATCGAGCAGAATAAGGAGTTATTTAAGACGACGAAGAGTTTGATGAAATAGGGCGACGTATAAGTGTATAGGTAGTGCTATTTCATCAGCAAACAGAAAGGTAGTAAAGATGAATCAAAAGATATACAAATCAGGATTTGTTACACTGATCGGGAGACCCAATGTGGGGAAATCCACCTTAATGAACCATTTGATTGGACAGAAGATAGCGATAACTTCCAATAAGCCTCAGACAACAAGGAATCGGATTCAAACCGTTTATACGGATGAACGTGGACAGATTATTTTTCTGGATACCCCTGGGATTCATAAAGCTAAGAATAAGCTAGGAGAATATATGGTTAGTGTTGCAGAACGTACCATAAAAGAGGTTGATTTGGTATTATGGCTTGTGGAACCTTCCACCTTTATCGGAGCGGGAGAGCAGCAGATTGTAGAAAAATTAAATAAGTGTAAAACGCCGATTATCCTAGTGATCAACAAAATCGATACGATAAAGAAGGAAGAACTTCTAACTATTATCGCAGCTTATAAGGATCTCTGTGATTTTGCAGAAATTGTACCGGTTTCTGCAATCAAGGGTGAGAATACAGCAGAGTTAATGAATGTTATCTATAAATATATGCCGGAAGGTCCTATGTATTATGATGAGGATACGATTACGGATCAACCGGAAAGACAGATTGTAGCTGAACTTATCAGGGAAAAAGCACTTCGCCTTCTAAGTGATGAGATTCCCCATGGAATTGCAGTGGTTATTGATCGAATGAAGGAACGGGAGGGAAATCACACTCAGCATGACAGGGCTGGAAGTAGCTTAATCGACATCGATGCGACGATTATCTGCGAAAAAGATTCCCATAAAGGAATTATTATTGGTAAAGGCGGAAGTATGCTTAAGTTAATCGGAACCCATGCAAGAAAAGAGATCGAAAATCTTCTTGATTGTCGGGTTAACTTACAACTCTGGGTGAAGGTGAAAAGGGATTGGAGAGATAGTGATTTTCTAATAAAAAACTATGGCTTTAATCCCAAGGATTTTGAATTCTAAATAAAAAATATTCATCTGGGATATTCTAACTAGTTTAGAAAGATAAGAAATGGGAAACCTAATGATATAGCAGTTAAGTTATGACAGCTGCAAAAGAACATATAAAATATCATGGTTAGGGGGCTCATTTATGAAGAATTATGATTATTGGAAGAAATTCATTCGTACGGGAAAGATCGACGATTACTTAAACTATATTGCGTGCACACGGGAAGAGGAGTCGGAGGAGCTCAGTCAGGTGGTGCCCATAGGTAAAGAAGGTGATATATGTGCCGGCATCAACTACTGTGACGGGGATGGTTCTGTCGGCCAAACCGGTTGGTGACTATGACAAACGGTTGGTTATTCTAACCAGAGAATTTGGTAAAATATCGGCATTTGCTAAAGGCGCAAGGAAACCAACCAGCGCCTTATTGGCATGCAGCGAACCATTTTCCTTTGGTGAATTCACCCTCTATGTGGGGAGAACTTCTTACAGTGTAACTGCAGCCGAGATATCAAATTATTTTGCAGAATTACGAAATGACTTTGAGGGACTTTGCCATGGCTTATATTTTTGTGAATTTGCAGATTATATCACAAAGGAAAATAATGACGAGACAAATATCTTGAAATTATTATATCAGACACTTAGGGCACTGGTAAAAAAGGTTGTTGAACCTTCCCTAATCCGTGTCATATATGAACTAAAAATTATGGCCTTAAACGGTGAAGCCCCTCAAGTGTTTCACTGTGTGAAATGTGAGGGTAAATCGCAGAAGGGGACTGAGCAGGAGAATTCTAGATACCGCTTTTCCCCAGAGAATGGTGGAATATTATGTGAGTCATGCAGAAACTACGATCATCATTCAATCTTATTAGACACGTCAACTTTATATGCCATGCAATACATAATATCGAAAGAAATAGAAAAACTATATACATTTCGAGTTAGTAACAAGGTTTTAAATGAGTTAATTCGTTGCATGAAGTACTATTTGGACTGTTATGTTGATTATGAATTTAAGTCATTGGAGATGCTTAGTTCATTACAGTAACAAGATGTAAAAGATACCAATTCATATAGATAGGAAGTTTTTGATTTTTGAGTTGAAATTATCCTATATTAAGGTTAAAATGATAGGAACCCAATACTTATGGAGGGACATTTATGAGAAAGCTAATTCTATGTGCAATTATGATCCTATGCTTGGCCAGCATGACTGGATGTGCAAAAGAGGAGTATATTCTCAAAACCGAGAACATTAGCACGAATACTTTACTTGTAAAAAATAATGGGGCGGTTCAAGCTGCTACCGTTGAGGAGTTTGATAAGGATTATTATAACTTGAACGAATTGGAAGAGTTTGTAATGAAAGAGATTAATTCCTATAACCAAGCTTCCGGCGGTGAAAATGTGATTATGGATTCCTTAGAACGAAAGGATAATAAAGCAATTATGATCCTATCCTATACTGGTATGCAGCACTATTCAGAGTTTAATCACGTTATGGCAGCCTATTTTAATGGTGGAGTCAAAGAGATTTCTATCAGTATGCCGCAGACCTTAATTAGTGCAAAAGAAGGTTCCAATCATAATACAATGGAAGTAATACAAAACGAGAAATATAAAGTTCTAGCGGTTTATGAACCCTTTGATGTGGTCGTTGACGGAGCTATTCAGTTCATTTCAGACAATGCCGTCCTTGTGGAAAAGGATAAGGTTCAAAGCGCAAATGAAGGTATGACTGTCATAGTATTTAAACCATGATCAAAGTTTATAAAAAACACACAAATATACTTATGCATACTTTAGTGATGTAAATAGGAGGGTATTGTACTCTCTTAAATTCAAATAATAATTGGATGTGAGGATGAGAAAATGGAAAAAACAATGGAAAAAATCGTTGCATTAGCGAAAGCAAGAGGATTTATATATCCTGGTTCTGAAATTTATGGTGGTTTAGCGAATACATGGGATTATGGCAATCTTGGTGTTGAGCTAAAGAATAATGTGAAAAAAGCTTGGTGGCAGAAGTTTATTCAGGAGAGTCCCTACAATGTTGGTGTGGATTGCGCAATCCTTATGAATCCCCAGACCTGGGTTGCTTCTGGACATTTGAGCGGATTCTCTGATCCACTGATGGATTGTAAAGAATGTCATGAACGTTTCCGTGCGGACAAGCTGATCGAAGATTACAATATGGAGCATGATATCGCTATAGAGGGTGCTATAGATGCATGGTCTAATGAAGAGATGAAGAAATACATTGATGAACATAATATTCCATGCCCATCCTGTGGTAAACATAATTTTACTGATATACGACATTTTAATCTGATGTTTAAAACATTCCAAGGTGTTACGGAAGATGCCAAGAACGTTGTATATCTACGACCAGAAACAGCGCAAGGAATCTTTGTAAACTTCAAGAATGTTCAAAGAACTTCAAGAAAGAAGATTCCTTTTGGCATTGGACAAATCGGTAAATCCTTCCGAAATGAGATTACACCGGGTAACTTTACCTTCCGTACGAGAGAATTCGAACAGATGGAGCTAGAGTTCTTCTGTGAACCAGATACAGATCTGGAATGGTTTGAATATTGGAAGCAATTCTGTATCGACTGGTTAAAGGCTCTCGGACTAAAGGATGAGGAACTTCGTGTTCGTGATCACGAGCCAGAAGAGCTTTCTTTCTATAGTAAAGCAACAACCGATATCGAATTTTTATTCCCCTTCGGTTGGGGTGAGCTCTGGGGAATTGCAGATCGAACCGATTATGATTTAACTCAGCATCAAAATGTTTCAAAGGAAGATATGAGCTATTATGATGATGAGAAAAAGATCAAATACATTCCTTATGTGGTTGAGCCATCCCTTGGTGCAGACCGTGTTACTTTGGCATTCCTTTGTTCTGCATATGATGAGGAAGAGATTGCAGAGGGAGATGTACGTACAGTGCTTCATTTCCATCCTGCTCTTGCACCGGTAAAAATTGGCGTACTTCCATTATCTAAAAAATTATCCGAACCTGCAGAGAAGATTTATATGGAGCTATGTAAGAAATATAACTGTGAGTTTGATGATAGAGGAAATATTGGTAAGCGTTATCGTAGGCAGGATGAGATTGGTACTCCATTCTGTATTACTTACGACTTTGAATCAGAAAATGATGGTGCAGTAACCGTCCGTGATCGAGATACAATGCAGCAAGAAAGAATTAAAATAGAAGATTTGATGACATATTTTGAGAATAAGTTTAATTTTTAGAAAGAAAGGTCTTTTCTTCTTCACCTAACTTGTGTTATAATGCATCTTGGTGACTAAAAATGCCATCCATGTGTAAGAATAATTAATAGCAATTATCTTCTGAGTGATAAAAGTATTACGCGAACAAAACGAATCGTTAATATCTGATTCGTCTTGCTCGCGCAGTACTTTTGACGCTCATTAGATATTGCTATTTCACAGGAATGGCAACAATCAAATATTTTTATAGGAGGGCACTAACAAATGGCAAAATGGGTTTATTTGTTTAAAGAAGGTAATGCAGATATGAGAAACCTTCTTGGTGGAAAAGGAGCTAACTTAGCTGAAATGACCAATTTGGGTCTTCCGATTCCTCAGGGCTTTACTGTTACAACAGAGGCTTGTACAGATTACTACAATAATGGTAAAAAAATCAGTGATGAGATTAAAACTCAGATATTCGATGCTCTTGCAAAACTTGAAGAAGAACAGGGCAAGAAATTCGGGGATAACGAGAATCCTTTACTGGTTTCCGTACGTTCCGGTGCTAGAGCTTCCATGCCTGGTATGATGGACACAATCCTTAACTTAGGATTAAATGATGTTGTAGTAGAGGGATTTGCAAAGAAAACTGGCAATCCTAGATTTGCTTACGATTCCTATCGTAGATTTATCCAGATGTTCTCTGACGTAGTTATGGAAGTTCCAAAATCCAAATTCGAAAGAGTTCTAGACGATATTAAAGAGAAAAAAGGTGTTCACCTTGATAATGAATTGACAGCAGATGACTTAAAAGATGTTATTGCTCA
>JAAYQP010000138.1 GCA_012519195.1 Clostridiales bacterium
AAAAATATCAGTGACCAAGGTTTGTAAATTAAATTATAAGTAATATAACAAAAGGAACCATTTCTATGAATATGCCATCATGATCGATGTCTAGTCATAGAACGGTTCCTTTTCTATCTTAGTTATCCATGTCCGCTAACTGTTCCCATGCTTCTAATAATTCTTCCAGTTTTGCTTCAATTTCCTTCTTTTCATTATTAAGCTCAATTAATTTTGGAACATTGGTATAGACTTCCTCTAGGGTTAGGAGGTGATCGATTTCCTCATTCCGGGTCTCTAGCTGGGTAATTTCCTCCTCCGTTTTCCTTAGCTCGTTCTGACGTTTACGAAGTTTGGCCTGTTCCTCTTTTTGTTGCTGCCAGCTTAATTTGTTTTCACTGATCGGTGCTGAAGTTTTACTGGAAGCCGTGGAACTGGCATTACTGGAATTGGAGATGGGGAAAGTGCCCGGTCTCCCAGATGCCGTTGAAACTTCGGATCCTATGCTTTTTCCCAGATAGGCGGCTTCCATCTCCGGTTTTTTCTCTAAATAATAATCATAATTACCAATGTAGTTTAATAGTGTTTGTTCAGTAAGGTCTAAAATTCTTGTTGCTGTCTTATTTATGAAATAACGATCGTGGGAAACATATAGTACAGTTCCGGAATAATTATTAATCACATTTTCTAGAATTTCCTTTGACGCAATATCTAAATGGTTCGTAGGCTCGTCAAGGATCAATAAGTTTGCTTCTGAAAGCATTAATTTAGCCAAAGAAACTCTACCTCGTTCACCGCCACTAAGATCTTTGATTCGTTTGAATACATCATCCTCAGTAAATAAAAATGCTGCAAGAATATTTCGGACAGAGGTATTATCCAGATGAGGATAGGTATCCTGTAATTCATCGAATAATGTTTTTTCCGGATCCAGCTCCTGCTGTTCTTGGTCGTAGTAGCCGATCTGGACTTTTGACCCCAGTTTCACTTCTCCATAATCCGCCGCAACCTGATCGCAGATAATCTTAAGTATGGTAGTTTTGCCGGTACCGTTATTACCGATAATGGCTACTTTTTCTCCGCGCTTTATATCAAAGGAGATATCATGGAATAATTGTAGATTTCCATAAGCCTTGGATAGGCCTGTTACAGTAAGAACGTCATTTCCACTGACTACCCTGGGTTCCAGATGAAAATGCATCTCGGCATGTTCGACGGGCTTTTCAATCCGTTCGATCTTACTCAGTAGTTTTTCGCGGCTTTCGGCTCTCTTAATGGACTTCTCGCGATTAAAGGAGCGTAGCTTTGCAATGACTTCTTCCTGCCGTTTAATTTCCTGCTGTTGATTTAAATATTGCTTTAATAAGGCATTGGTAAGCATAGCCTTTTTACTGGCGTAGTCGGAATAATTGCCGTTAAAGGTTTGGCATTTCGTATGGTCTAGTTCGATTACCTTGGAAACCACTTTATCAAGAAAGTACCGATCATGGGCAACAACGATAACAGCTCCGTTATAATTTAACAAAAAGGTCTCCAACCATGCGATGGAAATCAAATCAAGATGGTTTGTTGGCTCATCCAAGAGGATAATATCTGGTTTGGAAAGAAGTAGTTTTCCTAGGGCAATTCTGGTTTTATGACCGCCGGAAAGGGTATCAATGCTTTTATCAAATTCCTCTTCAGTAAAGCCAAGTCCCTTTAATATACCAGTTACCTCACTTTGATAGGCATAACCATTCTGTACCTCAAATTCATGCATCAAGCGGGTATAGGTGTTGAGCATCTGATTGAGTTGCTCCCCCTGTGCATGCTTCATTTCCTGCTCTAAGGCCCGGATATTTGCATTCAGGTCAATGATATCCTGTTTGACAGTAAGCATTTCCTCGTATATGGTATTCTCAGAAACAAGGCCTTGATGCTGTGCAAGATATCCGATACTATTACCTTTTGCAAGTACTACTTCTCCCTCGTCGGCAGACAATTCTCCCATAATTATTTTTAATAAGGTGGATTTGCCGGCACCATTAATTCCAACGATCGCAGCTTTTTCCCGATCATTGATATGAAAGGATACCCCCTGTAAGATTTGTGTTGTTCCAAATGCTTTGCTTATATTGTGACATGCTAATATCATTTCCTATCCCTCATTTATCTTAAACTTCCGTATTTATAGATTATCAGACCGCAATTCATTTGTTTATTTTAACATAAGCCCCGAAGCAAGTAAAGGAAACTACATTGACTTATTCTTAACAATTTAATATAATAAAACGAGGAAGTGAATGTTGTGGAGAAGGAGGTAAACCGTTGTATAAGAAGGAAATTTCAAAAGCAGTTATAAATAGATTACCAAGGTATTACCGCTATTTAGGAGATTTATTGGAGAAAGATGTTGTGCGTATTTCATCCAAGGAACTGAGTGAGAAGATGAAAGTAACGGCTTCTCAGATACGTCAGGATCTTAATAATTTTGGTGGCTTTGGCCAACAGGGTTATGGCTATAATGTAGAATATCTCCACTCTGAAATAGGAAAAATCCTAGGTCTTGAAAAGAAATATAATATAATTATTATCGGAGCTGGTAATTTAGGACAGGCATTGGCCAATTATGTTGATTTTGAGAGGCGTGGCTTTGTGGTTCGCGCGCTTTTTGATATTAATCCGGAATTAGTTGGTACCAAGATTAGGAATGCTGAAGTAAGGCCAACCGAAGAGTTGGAATCATATATAAAATCAAACCAAGTGGATATTGCTGCAATTACAGTACCTAAGACAAAGGCGGTACAGTTGGCTATGGATCTGGTTAGCTGGGGAATTAAAGGCATCTGGAACTTTGCTCCAACCGATCTGAACTTACCAAAGGAAGTTACAGTGGAAAATGTACATCTGGCTGAGAGTTTAATGAAGTTATCTTATCGATTATCTAGCAAGCAAAAGCAGGAGAAATCGAAGATTACTAAGGAGGGCCCGGGTGAAGCGATTAAGAAAGAAGATAAAGAGGATAAAGAAAGCAAATCTTAGTAAAGTTATTAAGAATAGAAAGCTTCCCATTCTAACCCTGGATTCCCGTTGGCATGAAATCTTTCCAGAGGAAGAAAAGACTTCTGAGATCAAAGATTTAGAACGGAAATTAAATGAACTTCTGGCAAAACAGGGGAAATTAGTAAATGAGATAAAAGATTATAAAAAAATTAAAAAGAATCTAATGAATGAAATCGTTGCCAATATGGACACAAACTCTGGTCCTACTAGCAAACAGAGGGAAAAGAAGCTGGATCGAAATAAGCAATATATATTAGAAATAAACAAAAAAATTGATGATGAGATGGAAGAGTTATCAAGGCTTCCCTATCAGATTAAAGAAATAAATGAAGAACTTCTAGTAGAGAGCATTTCCATCTGCTATGATCGGATTTCAAAACAAATGGTTGAAATTAACGAAATTTCCGATTGGATTAAAAAAGCTAGAGAGGAATTAAAAATCAAAATTCTGCAAAAGCAGGATATGGAGAATAAGAACACTTTGATTTATTCCTATATGCATGACATACTAGGTGCAGAGCTTATGGAAAGATTTGATGAGAATCATAAGATTGAGTAATTTGTGACAATAAGTTAATTCATTAGGTGTTATAAGACTTCGATTATTTTCTAAGACTTATGACACCTAGGATTGTTTAATAAGCAGGAGTTTAAGGTATATGATTACTGGTATTGGCGTAGATTTAATAGAAGTAGATCGGGTTTTAAGGGCATGTAGTAAGGACAGCTTTCTGCGTAGATATTTCACCGATAAAGAAATAGAACTTATTAAGGCAGATAAGAAGAAGGCAGCCGATAATTTTGCTGTGAAGGAAGCGGTCTCTAAGATGTTCGGAACTGGATTTCGGGAGATATCACCGATTGATATCGAGGTGCTCCGGGATGAGGCAGGAAAGCCCTATGTAAACCTTTATCGTAAGGCCGCCAAGCTAGCCAAAGAGCAGGGGATCTCAATGATACATGTATCCATTACCAATACGAAGGAATATGCCAATGCGTATGTAATCGGCGAGCATAGAGAAGATTAGAGATTGAAAGAAAACATCCGAATACAAGGATCGGAGGCTTAATTATGCGTTATGCACTGAACTCTAAAAAAATGAAAAAGATCGATGACTATACCTCGGAAGTAATCAAAATTCCATCCCTGGTATTAATGGAACGAGCTGCCTATGAGGTTGCAGCCGTAATAGAAAGTAAGATTCAAAAGTCGGATCGTATATTAGCAATCTGTGGGATGGGTAATAATGGTGGTGATGGAATTGCAGCTGGTAGAATCCTGTATTTAAAGGGTTACACCGTTGCGATTCTTTTTATTGGTGATTCTGAGAAAGCAACAGAGCAGACAAAGTTACAACTTAAGATTGCCGAAAATTTAGGAATACCCATAGAAAACAACAACAAGCTGGGAGAATATAATATAATAATCGATGCAATCTTTGGTATTGGTCTTACCAGAGAGGTCACTGGTATTTATGCTGATATTATAAAGGAGATCAACCAGAATGATAATATGGTTTTTGCTGTAGATATACCTTCCGGAATTTCAGCTGATGATGGGAGTATCAAAAATACTGCTGTGAAAGCAGATTATACCATAACGTTTGGTTGGCAGAAACAAGGATTGCTTCGGTATCCCGGAGCAGAGTATGCTGGTGATATAACCGTTGCGGATATTGGGTTTCCGGAAAAAGCGTTGCAGCAGGTGAAACCGGATACCTTTTATTATGATTCTGAGGATCTAAAGCGTCTACCGATTAGGAAGAACAACGGACATAAGGGAACCTTTGGGAAGGTATTGGTGATCGCAGGTAGTAAGGGTATGGGTGGTGCTGCTTATCTATCTGCTAAGGCAGCCTATAAGACTGGTGCTGGTCTGGTTAAGGTATTGACAGATGCTGAGAATCGTCTTATTCTTCAGACACTTCTTCCAGAAGCTTTATTTGCCGCCTATAATCATACGGATGGGCAAAAGAAGCTTCCTGCAGAGCTAATGCAGATGCTGGAATGGGCCACGGTTATTGTTATCGGACCAGGCTTAGGCCAGTCGCAACCGGCCTTAGATATTCTAAAGACGGTAATCATGAAAGCACAAGTACCGGTTATTATTGATGCAGACGGAATCAATCTATTGGCAAAAGAGTTGGATCAAGTATCTAGCGAGACCGAAAGCAGGTTGAATCAACTCTCCAAGATGCTTAAGGATGAGACCATTTTAACTCCTCATTTAATGGAGTTCTCCAGACTGTTAAACAAACCTGTGGAAGAGCTGGGGAATAATCTCATTGACACTGCAGGGGAATGTTCTTATAATAATAAATTAATTTATACAGTTAAAGATGCAAGGACAGTGATTGCCCATCAGGGGCAACGTTACATTAATCGATCCGGTAATCATGGTATGGCAACCGGTGGAAGCGGAGATGTGTTAACTGGTATCATAGCAGCATTGGTAGCACAAGGGTTAAAGCCATATGATGCAGCTTGTCTGGGTGTCTATATTCATGGACTGGCAGGAGACTTTGCTGCTAAGGAAAAGGGTAGCTATTCTATTATTGCCAGTGATATCCTTGATTCTATTGAAGATATAATGAAAGCAGAATAAGAAATAATCAAAAACAATCTGATAATAAATTGGTGGCCTACTATTTCATTTTCGTATCATTATGTAACGTTTGATCTAAAGCTGCTAAAAAGGAACCTTCATCAAATAGGAGATGGCGCATATTATGAATGAAGAAGTACAGAATTCGCAAAGTAAAAATTATTATAGGGTTCAAGCAAATGTTAATCTGAATATAATAAGATATAATATAAAGGAAGTAAGGAAGAAGCTAAAGAAAGACACAAAGCTAATGCTAATTATTAAAGCGGATGCTTATGGACATGGAGCTGTTCCAATTGCGAAAGCAATTAGTAAAGACCAAATTGCAGATGCCTACGGAGTAGCCATTATTGAAGAAGCAATCGAGCTAAGGAAAGCAGGGATAACATTACCAATCTTGGTACTAGGGTTTACAGCCCGAGAGCAATATCCTTTGGTAGTAGCAAATGATGTGACACAAACAGTTTTCCAATATGAAATGGCAGAAGAACTTTCAAAGGAAGCAATACGACAGGGAAAACAAGTAAAAATTCATATAAAAGTGGATACTGGTATGAGCCGTATTGGCTTCTTTGATTCTGATAGCAGCATTGAAGTTATAAAACGGATTGCAGAGCTAAAGAATCTGGAGATTGAAGGCTTATACTCTCATTTTGCTCAGGCTGATGAGGTGAACCGAACCAGTACAGAGACACAGTTAAAGCGTTTTTTAGATTTTAATGAGGCATTAGAAAGAGCGGGAATCCATATTCCGGTGAAGCATATTTCCAATAGTGCCGGTATCTTAGAATATCCAGAGGCTGAGTTAGACATGGTTCGTTGCGGTATTGCAACTTATGGTATCTATCCTTCTGATATGGTAAATAAGGAGCAGATCAGGCTGCTTCCTGCAATGGAATTAAAGACTCATGTTATTTTTGTAAAAGAGCTTGATGCAGGAGTCGGTGTGAGCTATGGAGCCACCTATGTTACGAATAGAAAATCGAAGATTGCTACGATTCCAGTTGGTTATGCCGATGGTTATTCCAGAAATCTATCGAATTGTGGCAAAGTAATTATCCACGGTAAGTTTGCACCAATTATTGGTAGAGTATGTATGGATCAGTTTATGGTAGATGTAACAGAGGTTGAAGATGTGAAGCAGGGGGATATAGTGACACTTATGGGGAAAGATCATGACGCTATCATTACAGCAGAGGAATTATCAGAATGGTCCCATTCATTTCCCTATGAGTTGATATGTACCGTTGGAAAGAGAATACCCAGAATCTATTTTGATAATTGAAAAATAGTGAGCAAAAGGTTTTAGAAAACAGTTACACTTTATGGAATACACACGAAGAAATTGGCAATAATAAGGATAAAGCCTATAATGGAGTGTGAGTAAAGTGATTATTAAAAGAGGAGACATCTTTTATGCAGACTTAAGACCAGTAATCGGCTCCGAACAGGGTGGTGTAAGACCAGTTTTGATTATCCAGAATGATACGGGTAACAAACATAGTCCTACGGTGATTTGTGCAGCTATAACATCAAAAATGAATAAAGCTAAGCTTCCCACCCACGTGGAATTGGATGCTGACAAATATGGAATTATAAAGGATTCTGTTATCCTATTAGAACAGGTTAGAACAATTGATAAATCCAGGTTGAAGGAAAAAGTATGTCACTTGGATAAAGATGTATTAAAGAAAATTGATAAAGCTCTTATTATTAGTTTATCTTTAGATACATATTTTAAATAAATACTAAAGGAGAAGGAGATTTTTTGTAATGGAAGATGGTAACCCCCGATCGGGAATTGTAATTATTGTTCTTTTAATTCTTTTGAATGCGATCCTTACCTGTGCCAAGACTGCCCTGAATAACCTAAATGAAAGTGCAGTTAAAAAGAAGGCAGAGGAAGGGGATAAAAAGTATGAACAACTTTTAAAGCTGCTGAATAGATACGATAATTATGAAACCGCATTGCAGCTTTCCTTAATTCTTTCCTATGTCATAATAGGGATGACATGGAAGGTGACATTGGTCCGCTACATAGACGGGATATCGGCAAACTATTATGTAACTATAGGTTATTCAATTCTACTTACTTTAATCCTATTACCCATTATGGTCTTGGCTGGGGTAATTATACCACAAAAATATTCCTTAAGGCGTACGGAAGCAGTAGCCTACCATTTGTCTGGTATGATCCTTGCTCTCGGGCTTATACTTCGGCCATTGACATGGTTTATGAAAAAATTATTAACTCTATTACTTGGAATTGTAGGATTGAAGCTCTCCGATCTGGAGGACAATGTCACTGAGGAAGAGATTATCTCAATGGTGAATGAAGGGCATGAGCAGGGTGTTTTTGATGCCGATGAAGTTGAGATGATATCGAATATTATTGAGTTGGATGAAAAAGAAGCACAGGATATCATGACCCATAAAAAGAAGATTACAGCTGTTAATGCGGATATGACGATCGAGAAAGCGCTTCAATTTATGCTTTCCGAAAAGTATACAAGATATCCGCTCTATGAGGGTAACCGTGACAATATTATTGGAATTTTGCATTTAAAGGATGTTATTACAGCTTATCTTACTAAAGATTCAAGGAACCAATCCATCAAGGATATTGCAAGAGAAGCTTACTTTGTTCCGGACACACAAAATATCAATATACTTTTCCACGAAATGCAGTCAAAGAATATACATATGGCAATCGTAATTGATGAGTATGGACAAACTGCCGGTTTGGTAGCCATGGAAGACTTTATCGAGGAGATTGTCGGTAATATTCAGGATGAGTATGACCAAGATGAAAATATGATTATTGCCCGTGAGGATGACGCAGTGATCGTCAGAGGTATTATAAGCCTGGAGGAGCTAGAGGAAGAGGCGAACGTTTATATTGATCATGAGGATTTTGATACATTGAACGGTCTTCTAATATCCCTGCTAGACAGAATTCCAGAGGATGGAGAGAAAGCGGTATTAACCTATGAGGATTACGAATTCAGAATTCTAGAAACAAAGGATAAGGTAATTGAACGGGTAAGAATTTCAAAGCTTCCTATGGAACAAATGGAAGGTTTCATGGAAGAAGAATACGAAGCTTCCATAACGGATGTTAGTTAGAATTCCCTATATTTTTAGCGATAATTTAGTTTATACCAAAAAAAGAAGTCCATCATGGGATGGACTTCTTTTTGGTATACAACTGGGGTGTTGTTATACCTAGCGTATAATAGGGTGGGAGTAGAAAGTGTTTTATCACTGTCTATGGCTATATTATATGTAACAAATGTGTCTACTTTGTGATAATATTATAAAATAAAAATGAAGAAAATAAAGTTTCAAAAAACAGTAAATGATAGGCGAGCATTTGCATACTCATTTTTCATGTCAAATGTATTTGCCTTGCCAAATCATCTTGTAGACATGAAAATTAAGAAAGTGCCCAAGGCATATGCTTTGGACACTCTCTTTATATTTATAATGTAGGGAGGAGAAGAGTGAAAATGATCACTTTCTAAATAGAGTATAAATCTTAAATATGATTAAAGTATGGATAGATTAAAGACAATTTGTGAACAATTTGGTCCATAATTATGTCAAATTATCCAAAAACATACTTATTAGAGAAAGAAAGAATTGGTATGACAATTTTACTTGTAAATTTTATCGGAATTATGTAATATTATGATTAGCTGTGCAGGATCTTTAACCTTATTGGTAGATATCTGTTTGGAATATGACATAAATATTTGGGAGATATAGAGTACATGCGAATAGGATTACTGAGGCATTTTAAAGTGAATTGCCCGCATAAAAAAATGATGACTTCCGAGGAATTTAGGGAATGGTCTAGAAAATATGAAGTTTCAAAGGTAATTAAAAAAAAGGTTGATATGTATGGTATTGAATGGGATATCTGTTATGTTAGTGATATGCCAAGAGCGATCACAACGGCCAAGGAAGTTTATAGCGGTAATTTAATGATTGACAAGCTGTTAAGAGAGGTAGATAACGCACCTTTTATACATACGGAACGTATCCGATTACCCTTTGAGGTCTGGCATATCTGTGGAAGATTAGCATGGTTTTTTAAGTCGAAAAGCCAACCAGAAACAATCGTTGGAACCAGACAAAGAATTAATAATTTCCTGGATCGAATTGATTGGTCAAAAGAGAACATACTAATCGTATTCCATGGTTTTATGATCTACAATTTTCAGAAGGAATTAAGGAAAAGAGGATTTCAAGGAGAAAAATTGAAGTTGGTAAAAAATGGAGTACTGTATGAGTATGTAAAGGTAGATAAAGATGTAAGGAAGAATGATAAGAAGAAATATTTCAGATAAGAAAAGGAAGTCATAGTCAATGAAGCTAACAGTGATCTGTGTGGGTAAGCTAAAGGAAAAATACCTCAAAATGGGCATTGAAGAATATGCGAAGCGACTTAGCCGGTATTGTAATCTTGAAATCATTGAACTTCAGGATGAAAAAACACCGGATCATGCAAGTGAAACACAGGAGGAACTGATTAGAAAAAAGGAAGGGGAGCGAATTTTAAAAGCTCTAAAGGAGGATTCCTACTGTATTGCCCTTGCGATTGAGGGCAAGATGCTATCCTCTGAGGAATTGGCTGAGAAAATTGCAAACCTAGGGGTATCCGGCAATAGTCATATCAGCTTTCTTATTGGTGGTTCCTTAGGCCTCTCGCAAGAGGTATTACATCGAGCAGATTACAAGTTGAGTTTTTCTAAGATGACCTTTCCCCATCAGCTTATGAGGATGATACTATTGGAGCAAATCTATCGTTCTTATCGCATTAATCATAATCAACCTTACCATAAATAAAAAACTTACAATTATATATTTGAATCAAAAGCTTAGGCTCTGAGATGGAAGATGATTCCATAACAGAGCCTTTCTCTGCTTACGGCAGAACGCGCTCGGAGTGAGAGTTTCGCAAGCGAAACCCTTTCTTGTCGAATTATTTATTGGGTAGGAGTAAAACCAAAGTACCTCATAATTCCTAGATACATACCGTAGGCGAATCCCCATTGGTTATCACGTAGTTTTTGTGCATCTGACCAATTGGTAAGATAACCGAGTTCTACGAGGAGAGAGGTCATGGTCGTTCTACGAAGTACATATAAGGTAGGATTCAATCGGATTCCGTTATTTCTAGTTCCAACGGTTTGCGTGATGCCATCCATAATTTGAACAGCCATCCAGTTTGCCTGGGTACCATATTGAAAAATATAAACTTCTGTGCCATTAATTGCAGGATTGACATTGGCGTTACAGTGGATACTAATAAAATAATCTGCTGGCCAATCGTTAGCCATCTGGACTCTTGCCTGCAAGCTAGAAGCGTTGCTGGTACCTAATACGGTAGTAGCATTAGGTCTCGATAATCTCGCTTCAAAACGGCTGTCATTGTTTAGTAGATTCGCTAGATATAGACCTACCTGAAAGGTAATATCTCCTTCGTATAATCCATTACCAGAGGCTCCAGCATTGACATTTCCTGCAGGGTTATGGCCTTGATCTATAAAAATCCTAATCGCCAAAGTAGCACTTCCTTTCATTTTACTATTATTATCTTATTCTAGGCCTGATAAGGTGTTACATCGATTTCATAGGCCTTGGTATTCAATCTTCGACTGGATCTTTTAATAAAAATATGGAAAAAAAGGAATTTCCATGCTATAATGTTAAGTGTCTAAACTAAATAAGTAGTTAAGAAAATGGAGTCATCCTATGAGTAGATTTTTACATAAGTTAACGAATATGAATAAGAACCGGATTATAACGATTGCTGTGATCAGTAGTTTTACCGTTGGTATTATTATCTTAGTAATCGGAATGACCTATTACAAATATCGTATTTCAGAGTTTGGTATTAACGATAGTACCAACCATCAGGAATATAAATATCATTATGTCATAATCTCAGAGGAAGCGGATGAACCCTTTTGGGAATCAATCTATCAGGGGGCTTTGGAAAAAGGAAGGGAACAGGAAGCATATATCGAGAAGCTGGGTAGTAACCTATCCATATCCTATTCCATTGAGGATTTGATGGAAATTGCCATTGCCTCTAAGGTGGATGGAATTATAATCGAACCAGATGGGAAGGAGCAGATAAATGAACTGATTAATCGTGCTGATCAAGAAGGGATTCCGGTAATTACCGTACTTAAGGATGCACCAATGAGCAAGCGTAAAAGCTTTGTTGGAATTAACCGGTATAATCAAGGGAAGGCCTATGGGGAACAGGTCCTAAAAATTGTGGATGAGGACAAGAATAATGTTTTGGTATTATTGAATTCCGGTCAAAAAGATACGGGACAGAATATTATCTATTCTGGTATCCGAGAAACTGTCGGAAACCGTCCGATATCTGTAGATGCTGCAACGATTAACACCCAAAGTACCTTCAGCTCGGAGGAGGATATCCGCCGGATTATAAAGGATAGGAATAATTCTCCGGATATATTAGTTTGCCTTACTGCGGTTGATACCCTATGTGCCTACCAAGCGGTGGTTGATTATAATAAAGTTGGACAAATCGACATCATCGGTTACTATGATTCGGAACTAATCTTGAGGGCAATCGAAAAAGAGATCATACACTCAACCATGACAATCGATGCAAAACTAGTAGGTGCTTATTGTGTAGAGGCATTAACTGAATATCGTAACACCAATCGAGTTAGTGATTATTTTTCTGTTGATATCAGTGTAATTGATCAAAACAATATTCAGCAATATATACAAGCCATAGATAGTAGTATCGAACAGGCGGATTGATCAGCGGGAGCGGGGGTATACAATGGGAACAGGAAGGAAAATGGGCTCCATACGGAGAAGGTTAGTTCTTGTATTTGCATTTACTACAGGTGTAATATTTCTGACAAATATGTACATGTACTATAATATTAACAAATCAATCAGTACCATTGATGAGGTATATGTCAGTAATATGGAGCTTAATAATTTATTGAAAGCATTAACCGATGTTCAAAACTATGTATATGAATATTTGAACACCAAAAGCTCTGATTCCTTAGAAAACTATTATCGTAGTGAACAAGATTATAGAAAATTATATAGTGATCTTAATAGTGAGATAATCGATGATGATCGTATTCTTATGCAGAAACATATTCGTAATATGTCCGAGACCTACCTTGAGACTACGAATGAAGCGGTCAATGCCAAACGGGGAAGAAATATAAAAAAATATAAAGAAGATTATGAAAATGCAACTACCTTGTATGAATATATAAGTACCTATATAAACAGCCTAAATAATGAACAGTTCAAATATAATTCAGGTAATTACATGCTGTTACTTATGTCACTCCGCTACCTTGAAGTGATCAGCACCGTTGTTCTGCTGGTCATCATGTTATTTGATGTAATACTGATTGTTATTGTTACAAGAAGCATCACGGGTCCATTGATGAAGCTGACAGAAGCAGCAAATGAAGTTGCAGCAGGTAATTTTGAAGTTGATCTACTCCAAGCTGATTCTTCCGATGAACTAGAAATTGTAACGAAGGCCTTTAATACCATGATCGTAAGTATCCATGAATACATCATAAAAACGAAGGAGAGTATGGAACTACAGAGTAGGATGAAGCAAAGGGAGCTTATGATGACCAATCATCTTAAGGATGCTCAGCTAAAATACCTACAAGCGCAGATTAATCCACATTTTCTTTTTAACACCTTAAATGCCGGTGCCCAACTGGCCATGCTGGAGGGGGCGGATAAAACCTGTATATTTATAGAGAATATGGCAGAGTTTTTCCGATTTAATATGAAGAGCTTTGATCAAGATTCCACCATACGGGATGAGATAAGGCTGGTCGACAGCTATATCTATATTCTTAATGTTCGCTTTTCCGGAGGAATTAATTTTTATAAAGAGGTGGATGAGTCTGTACTTGATATAAAGGTTCCCAGTATGATTTTACAGCCAGTTGTAGAAAATGCAGTGAATTATGGAATTCGAAATATTGAATATGAAGGAAGGATTGATCTAAAAGTTTCTCAAGAAAGGGACAAGATTCATATTACCATATCGGATAACGGTGTGGGAATGGAGCAAAGTACCATCAACCGAATTATGAATGCAAAAATTGAAAATACTACTAGACTAAAAGAAAGAAATATCACAAAGGATTCGAATGGTATCGGACTAGGCAATGTGATTAATCGCCTAAAGCTTTATTATGATCGGAATGATGTATTTCAAATAGAAAGCGGCGGCTATAATAAAGGCACCGCTGTTACCATTTTTATACCGAATAGTAAAGAATGAGCCCCGCATTTATATCACATGTCTAGGGCAGGGAGGAGAGACTATGTATCAGATTTTGCTGGCAGATGATGAAGGTATCGTAATTGAATCATTAAAGTTCATTATTGAGAAGAATTTTAAAAACCTATGTAGGGTGGAACATGCTTCTACAGGACGAAGTGTAATTGAGCAGGCGGAAAAGCTGAAGCCGGACATCATTTTTATGGATATACAGATGCCTGGGATCAACGGCATTGATGCAATGAAGGAAATTAGGAAAAATAACAGTTCCGTTATTTTTATTGTAATGACGGCATTTGATAAATTTACATATGCTAAGGAATCGATTAACCTAGGAGTCTTGGAATATCTGACAAAACCGGTGAATCAAAAAGTTATTGTAGATGTATTACATAAAGCAATGGAAATTATTGATGAGGAACGTAGGAAACGAAGCTATGATTTGAAAATACGTGAAAAATTGGAGATCGTTGTACCAATCATAGAAAGCAACTTCATCTATGCGATTTTATCTGGAGCTGACTTTGTACATGTTGAAGAGAACTTTCGTAATTTACTCGGAATCAAAGCAGATTATGGAATGATGATGGCGGTTGAGTTTGGTGATTCTTTGGTAGATGGAGTTCTTACAAACCCGGTAGGAACCAGTGTGAAAGCGCAGTCTCTTTATCCAATGATCAGGGAAAGTCTAAAGGATGAATTCTTCTGCGTGGTAGGTCCGATTATGATGAACCGGATTGCGGTATTTATACCCAGTGAGAAATCTCAACTTGAGTATGATGACCGTAATCAATTGATCGAAAAGGCAAGAAAAATAATAAGGGATTTGACAAAACGCTTTCCTTTGCAATTTAAAATCGGAATCGGATCGGTGATGAAGCTGCAAAAGCAAAGCGATTCCTATCAAGAAGCGATTAATGCTGCACGCAGTAGTAAAGGTAGGGTAGCCCATGTAAAGGATCTCCCCATCGGTTGTGAATACGAAGCAAATTACCCAATCGAGATTGAAAAGGAGTTATTTGAAGGGATTGAAAAAGGAAACATAGAAGAGACGAAGTTGAAAGCCAATATTTTCTTTGATTGGATGACAACCTATTATCCGGACTGCGAAATGGATATTAAACTTAAGGTTCTGGAATTTATTCTCTTTGCGGAGCAGAAAGCCTTTCTCAGTGGTGGTATGACTTATTATTTCAGATACCGCAAGGATTACTTAAAGACTATAATGCAGATCGATAACTATCAAAGTCTTAGAGAATGGTTTCTTGCTAAGGTGGAGGAGGCCTGCAGGAACATCATTTCAAAGAAAGAGGAGCAAACGAGTGGTATCATTGTGAAAGCAAAGGCATTTATCAATGAAAATTACAAGAAGGATATTTCATTGGAGGATGTGTCCCGATCGGTAGATATTAGCTCCTATTATTTTAGTAAATTATTTAAGGAGGAAACAGGCGAAAATTTTATTGAATACCTGACCAATATACGAATCGAAAAAGCCAAGGAATTATTAGAGAAGCAGGATATCAGTATTAAGAAAATATGCATGGAAACCGGATATAGTGACCCGAATTATTTTAGTCGTATCTTTAAGAAACAAGTGGGATTGACACCTACGGAATATAGGGAGAGGTTATTATGAAAAAAATATGGTTTATCATGGTATTTTTGTTTACGGTTCTGACCTTTACAGGATGCGAGGACAAGCAAGTGGATTCAAAGGATACAAAAGCTTCCCTGGATAAGATACAGATCGGTCTGTCTTTTGACTCCTTTGTAATCGAACGATGGCAAAGAGATCGGGATATTTTTGTATCAACGGCACAGAACTTTGGAGCAGAGGTTAATGTCCAGAATGCCAATGGAGATGTTAAGGAACAGATTTCACAGATCGAATACCTGATTGATAAAAAAATGGATGCCATAGTTGTAATTGCCACTGATTCGGATGCGATCAGCTCGGTATTAAAGAAAGCAAAGGAAGCTGGGATTGTTACAATTGCCTATGACCGCTTGGTTAAAAATGCAGATGTTGATCTTTATATTTCCATTGACAGCGAAGACGTTGGAAGGTTGATGGCGGAAACCTTAGTTGAACAACTCCCCGATGGAGGAAATATCGTTACGGTTTATGGATCTCCCGTAGATCATAACGTATCTCTTATGGAGCAAGGAGTGACAGAGGTACTCTCAGGCAGTAATCTAAATGTTATCTATTCTACCTATGCCGAAGGATGGCTGGCAGAAGAAGCTTTTCATGCGGTAAATGAAGCATTGAAAATGTCGGAAGAAATCGATGGAGTTCTCTGTGGTAATGATGATCTAGCAAGTCAGGCAGTACGGGCACTCTCGGAAAACCGTTTAGCAGGTAAGGTTGTATTAACGGGGCAGGATGCAGATCTAGCTGCTTGCCAAAGAATAGTAGAAGGAACCCAGACGATGACCGTTTACAAACAGGTAAATAAACTGGCACAAACAGCTGCAGAATATGCAGTGAAATTAGTTTGCAAGGAAGATATCGATATTAAAGAAACTATATTTGATGGTTCACAGGAAGTACCCTATGCAAAGCTAGAAGCGATCGCTGTCACCAAGGATAATATAGATGAAGTAATTATCGAAGGTGGATTTCAACGGAGAGAGGAAGTATATCTTAATATTTCCCCGTAGTATATATCCATATCAAGAGTCTACAAATAATGCTAATGACTGGAAATTATTGTTCCGTCATTAGCATTTTCTTGTTATTAGAGAAGAATCAGCATGGATCAAGAAGCATCTGAAACAGAAATATACGATAATTAGCAAGTTAATCCTAATTTTCCTGTGGTATAAAAGAATTGTAACAAAAAACTATATTATTAAGGGAGGATTACGATGAAGAAAAAGTTATTTAGTATTTTGCTTTGTGTATTAATGCTTGCATCCCTACTTACAGGTTGTAGCGGCAAGGACAAGGCGACATCTGGCAAGGGAAGTAAAAAAGTTGGTGTGGCAATGCCTACCAAGGATCTTCAACGTTGGAACCAGGACGGAGAAAACATGAAGAAGGAACTTGAAGCTGCCGGATATGAAGTTGATCTACAATATGCGAACAATGAGATTGCACAGCAGGTTTCTCAAATTGAGAACATGATTACAGGAGGCTGTGACGCACTAGTAATCGCTTCCATCGATGGGGGTTCTTTAGGTACTGTTTTAGAGGAAGCAAAAAAGGGTAATATCCCGGTTATCGCTTATGACCGTTTGATCATGGGAACCGATGCAGTTTCCTACTACGCAACCTTTGATAACTACATGGTAGGAACCATTCAGGGACAATATATCGTAGATCAATTAGATCTGGAAAATGCAGCAGGTCCTTTCAATATTGAGTTATTCACCGGATCTCCGGACGATAATAATGCCCGTTTCTTCTTTGGCGGTGCTATGGATATCTTAAATCCTTATATTGATAGCGGTAAGCTAAACATTGTTTCAGGACAAAGAGAATTCGAAGAAGTTGCAACCCTCAACTGGTCTACTGAAGAAGCGCAGAAGCGTATGGAGAACCTACTCACCGCTTACTATGCAGACGGAACCAAGCTTGATGTTGTTCTTTCTTCCAATGACTCCTGTGCAATCGGTATCTCAAATGCACTTGTTAATGCAGGATATACTGGTGATAACTTCCCAATCCTCACAGGTCAGGACTGCGATATCACGTCTGTTAAAAATATCCTAGCAGGAACACAATCTATGTCGATCTTTAAGGATACCCGTACTTTAGCAGCTCAGGTTGTCAAGATGGTAAATGCGATTATGAAGGGCGAGGAAGTTCCGATCAATGATACAGAAACCTATGACAATGGTACCGGTATCATCCCTACCTATCTCTGTGAGCCTGTATTTGCAGATGTAAACAATTACAAAGAATTGTTAATCGATTCCGGATACTATACGGAGGATCAATTAAAATAATTCTATCTATGAAAAAATTGAATTATGAATGATAAATGGCTTTGGGCTATTGGTTTTCTTACAAGAATATGGTTAAACTCTTGTATACAATAGCCCTGCCTTACGTGAAGTGTGATTACAGAAGTGTAGAGAGAGGAGGGTTTTAAGTGCCGAGCTTGATATTAGAAATGAAGAATATAACGAAGCGTTTTCCAGGGGTAAAAGCATTAGATAATGTCAATCTACAGGTGGAAGAGGGGGAGATCCATGCCCTGGTTGGCGAAAACGGTGCCGGTAAATCAACCCTAATGAAAGTATTAAGTGGTATTTATCCATATGGAAGTTATGAAGGAAGGATTATCTATCAAGGGGAAGAGTGTAAATTTAATGAAATAAATGATAGTGAAAAGAAGGGTATTGTAATTATCCATCAAGAACTTGCTCTTGTACCATATATGACAATTGGGGAGAATATGTTTCTTGGTAATGAGCAGGGAGCGAAATACCGAATTGACTGGGAAGAAACCTATCGCAAGGCGGACCAGCTATTAAATACAGTAGGACTAAGGGAATCTTCCAAAACCTTGGTCAAGGACATTGGTGTTGGAAAGCAGCAGCTAGTGGAGATTGCCAAAGCATTGGCTAAGAATGTAAAGCTGTTAATCTTAGATGAGCCGACAGCTTCCCTCAATGAAGCGGAATCAAAGAAACTGCTGGATTTACTATTACAATTTAAAAAGGAAGGATTAACTTCGATTATTATCTCTCATAAACTAAATGAGATTTCCTATGTTGCAGATAAAATAACAATAATCCGGGATGGCTCAACAATTGAAACCCTGGATAAAAGTAAGGATGATATCAGCGAGGAGCGAATCATTAACGGTATGGTTGGGCGTAAAATGACCGATCGTTTTCCCAAGCGCGAGAATGTTACCATTGGTGAAGTCAGTCTTGAGGTGAGGGATTGGACCGTATATCATCCCTTATATGCGGAACGAAAAGTGGTTGATCATGTATCACTGCGTGTACATAAAGGTGAAGTGGTAGGAATCGCTGGTCTTATGGGTGCTGGTAGAACGGAATTGGCACTAAGTATTTTTGGTAAGAACTATGGTCTAAATATTAGTGGAAAGTTATTCATTAATGGAGATGAAGTGAAACTCAATAATGCTCGGCAGGCGATTGAAAAGGGGATTGCATATATATCAGAGGATCGTAAGGAAAATGGTTTGATTTTATCCAATCCCATTCGTGTTAACACTACTTTAGCTAAGATGGGTAAAGTAAGTAATCGAAATATCATAGATACCAATGCTGAGATTATGGCTGCAAACAGTTTTGTCGAGAAGTTGCAGACGAAATGCACCTCAATTGAGCAAGAGGTTGGTAATTTAAGTGGGGGAAATCAACAGAAGGTATTAATTAGTAAGTGGATGTTTGCTGATCCCGAAATTATGATACTGGATGAACCGACCCGTGGAATTGATGTAGGAGCAAAATATGAGATTTACTGTATTATTAATCAATTGGTTGCAGAAGGAAAATCAATTCTTTTAATTTCCTCAGAGCTTCCAGAACTGATTGGTATGTGTGATCGAATCTATATCATGAATGAGGGAAGAATGGTTGGCGAAGTTTCCAGAGAGGAAGCAACGCAGGAAGTAATTATGGGCCAAATTCTAAAAACAAGCAAAGGAGCATAGAGGATGATTAGGGCAAAAGAAATTTTAAAAAAGAATACAATGTTGATAGCACTACTAGTTATTACCATATTATTTGCTATATTAACCGGTGGAACCTTATTGGTTCCGAGAAATGTAACGAATCTGATAGCCCAGAACGGTTATGTAGTTGTATTGGCAGTAGGTATGCTGATGTGCATTCTGACTGGCGGTAATATCGACCTATCGGTTGGATCAATCGTTGCTCTGGTTGGGGCATTGGCTGGTACTTTAATTGTAAACCATGGTATGAATATCTGGCTTGCAATGATTATTTGCCTAGCTGTTGGCATTCTAATTGGAGTTTGGCAAGGTTTTTGGATCGCTTACATACGGATACCTGCATTTATTGTTACCTTGGCTGGTATGTTACTTTGGAGAGGTGTCGCTTTAATAATTCTAGGTGGACTAACAATTTCTCCATTCCCAGAGAATTATTTGGGTCTATTTAACAGCTACATTCCTGACTTTTTTGGTGGGGAGATTAATATCACTAGTTTAGTCATCGGATTTTTGATCTGTGTAATCTATATTATATTACAATTTGTTAGTCGAATGAATAATAGCCGTAAGGGATATACCTTAGAGAGCCCGATCTCTCTAGCCATTAAAACGGGACTGGTCTGTATCGCCGTCCTTGCATTGTCCTACTCCCTTTCCAAGCATGAAGGAATTCCTGCAATCCTAATTCTACTAGCAGTTGTAGTTTTAGTTTATGCATATTTTACGAAAAAGACAGTTCCCGGTCGTTATTTGTATGCCGTCGGTGGGAATGAAAAAGCTGCGAAATTAAGCGGAATTAATACCAATAAGGTCCTATTTTTTGCTTATGTAAATATGGCTTTCCTTAGTGCATTGGCAGCACTGATGTGTATTGCAAGATTTAATTCTGCCGCTCCAACGGCTGGACAAAACTATGAAATGGATGCCATCGGGTCCTGTTACATAGGTGGAGCCTCTGCTTATGGTGGCGTTGGTACCGTAGCTGGCGTAGTAATCGGTGCGATTTTTATGGGTGTTCTAAATAACGGTATGTCGATCATGGGGATCGATGCCAACGTTCAAAAGGCGGTGAAAGGTCTCGTTTTATTGGCAGCAGTAGCCTTTGATGTACTTTCGAAAAAGCGTGGTAAAACTGCATAATTGCTATATCACCTAACCTTTACATAGGGGTATCTTAAGGAAGCTTCCGATCGGAAGTCATCCTTAGGATACCCTTTATTCATGATTAGTGAATTAAAAAAACGGTTATGACAATGATAGACCTTGATTATGACGTAAATTGTATATTGAAGGCTGTGATTGACAAAGCATAGATATAATTGTAAAATGTGCTAGACGACTTTTTTAAAAATCGGTTATAATACACAAATAATATTAAATGACAGTAAATGAGCTACTGTAATCTAAGAAATGGAGGTTGGATAATGAAATTAATTATCCCCGATGGCTATCAGCCAGCGCTTAACATTAAAGAAACAGAAATAGCAATTAAGTATGTAAAAGATTATTTTGAAAGAGAGCTGGCGAAACAATTAAATCTTATCAGAGTGTCCGCACCCTTGTTTGTAAAACCAGAATCTGGTTTGAATGATAATCTGAATGGAGTTGAAAGACCTGTAAGTTTTGGCCTTAAGGAGCAGAATGATGCACCAGTTGAAATTGTTCATTCCCTTGCAAAATGGAAGAGACAAGCGTTAAAACGATATGGCTTTACCCATGGTGAAGGATTATACACCGATATGAATGCGATCCGCAGAGATGAGGATACCGATAATATCCACTCGATTTTCGTTGATCAATGGGACTGGGAGAAAATTATTAACAAAGAGGAAAGAAATCTTGAAACCCTAGAAGAAATCGTAAATAAAGTATATAAAGCACTTAGAAATACGGAGCATTATATTGCTGGAAAGTATGATTATATTCAGGAAATTCTACCAGAGCAGATTACCTTCATTACTTCACAAGAGTTGGAAGATAGATTTCCGGATAAGACACCGAAGGAAAGAGAATATTTAATCGCCAAGGAAACCGGTGCTGTATTTATTATGCAGATTGGTGGAGTGTTAGCCTCAGGACAACGGCATGATGGAAGAGCGCCGGACTATGATGACTGGAAATTAAACGGGGATATCATTGTCTATTATCCTGTACTGGATATCGCGATTGAGCTATCTTCTATGGGGATCCGTGTAGACGAAGAGGTTTTATTGGAACAGCTTAAGATTGCTGGTTGTATGGATCGGGCAGAGCTTGAATTCCAGAAAGCTTTGCTTAACAAGGAGCTACCCTACACAGTGGGCGGTGGTATCGGTCAATCAAGAATCTGTATGTTCTATCTTCGTAAGGCCCATATTGGTGAGGTACAATCCTCTATTTGGCCAGATGATGTAATGAAAGAAGCAGAGAGAAGAGGCCTACCATTACTATAGTTGAAAGTGTAGCATCTTTTCTAGCAAGTGATATATAAGGTTTAAAGTTTTTAAAAATTGCGTATGATTTTTAATCCATAGATTAAAATCATACGCTATTCATATTAG
The DNA here is from genome assembly GCA_012519195.1 of Clostridiales bacterium. Classification (GTDB taxonomy): domain Bacteria; phylum Bacillota; class Clostridia; order Lachnospirales; family Lachnospiraceae; genus Mobilitalea. The sequence goes on from JAAYQP010000138.1 coordinate 22,162, forward strand.
ATTTTGATGTAATAATCATTGAAGTATTAGAAAGATGATAACTTTAATATTGTTGCGAGGCCATTTTAAATATTAATAATTCCGAAAGTTTTTCTCCAGCCAAGTGGCTACCCCGTCCTCCTGATTACTTCCTATGATGATATCAGCCTTGATTTTTAATTCTGGAAATGCATTAGCAACTGCGATTTTTATGTCACTGCCTTGGAACAAGGGAAGATCATTCCGATTATCACCGAAACATACGATAGAATCAAAGTAGTAATGGTCTCTTAGGTATTGTACTGCATGATACTTGGATGCTTGATTATGAAAAATCTCAAGGTACCAGATATCGGGAGTATAATTATCCTTATAATAGGTACAATTAACATCAGGGATATCTTGAAAAATCTGATAGACTTCATCGAGACTTTCCTTCCGATCCATGAGTGAAAAATAAATTAATGGTTCTTCCTTCAGATCTGCAAAATTATCCACTTGGATGAAGGGTTTTTTATATTTATTAACCCTTTCCTTATAAAAATCACGGAGAGGCTTCGTACTGATATCCTCGTAATAGGTTGATAATACATCCTCCTTTATGGAATAAGCAAATCCTTTTAGTTGGTATTCTTTTATAACGGATAACAATAAATTTTTACTTTTTTCACTGAAGTGTTCTACTTTTATATACCGATTCTCAGTAGAATCATAGATGCAGGCTCCATTCATTAAAATAAGGGGAAGCTCTATTGTTACATCTTTTAAGATTGGTTTAACTGAAGCTATGGTTCTAGCAGTGGCTACGGAAAACTTCATTCCTTGGGCAATCAATTTATTTAGTACCCTAATCGTTCTTTTAGAAAGCTCTACATTGGGTCGTAGCAATGTTCCATCCAAATCGGATATAAATAGTGTATTCATAAAAGCTCCTTTAGTCGTATTAATTTTCAAATCAATCATTTAATTAAATATTAACCCAGTGTATTCGATTAGGAGAAGTGTTTCATAATCTGTTTCTCCATGGCTTCATAGATTTCTATCACTTGATCCGTCCACATATCAAATTCGGGATCTGCTTTCTGCAGTTCTTTATGGGCGAAGATGTAATCTAGGGTTTTTCTTACTCCTTGATCAAAACGAACGGTAGCCGTAAAACCGGGCACAAGGCGTTTTAATTTGGAGTTATCAAAGATTACGGTATGGGATTTGTCCCCCAGTAAACCTCCTTCAAAATCCGGGTTAGCCTTAGCTAGGAGTTCACTTGGTATGTGGACAATTTGCGGTTTTACACCCAGAGCCGAACCGATGATATGGTAGATCTGATTCCAGGTTAGACTTTCGTCTGAGGTGATCTGAACAGCCTCACCAATGGCATGAATATTGCCCATTAAACCAACAAAAGCTTTGGCAAAGTCTGAATTGTGGGTTACCGTCCATAGGGAGCTGCCGTCTCCGTGAACGATGACCTTTTTTCCATTGAGAATACGGTTAATAACGGAGAAGCTACCATTTCTACCGTGTAATGCAACAGGAACGGAGAAATCTCCGTAGGTATGACTGGGACGTACAATTGTAATAGGGAAGCCATTTTCCCGATATTCCTTCATTAGATATTCTTCAATCGCAATTTTGTTGCGGGAATATTCCCAATAAGGGTTATATAAGGGTGTACTTTCTGTAATAAAAGGGTTGGAAAGTGGCTTTTGATAAGCGGATGCAGAGCTGATGAAGATATACTGCTTCGTTCGTCCCTGAAACAAGCGAACATCGCGGATTGCTGCCTCAACATCATAGGCGATAAAATCTGCAACAACATCAAAGGTCATGTCCTTTATTTTTTCTCGGACTTCATTTTCATTATTAATATCTGCCTGTATTAAGGTAACTCCATCCGGTACAAGATCGTTTCGATTTCCCCGATTTAATAAATAAAGATCAAATCCATGCTGGGGCGCGAGAGCAGTAATTGCTGAACTGATTGTACCTGTACCTCCAATAAATAACGCTTTCATAGACTTACTCCTTTCTTGTTTTTATATAATTCTTACTATTTCGTAATTATTATCTTATAAAGTTAAACCGAACTATAAACAGACTTTAACAAGATCCTCGCTAATTGGATTTTTATCATATTCCTCTTTAAGATATCCGAAGATATAGTAATCCGTAAGTACATTGATAATAACTCCTTGACGGATTAGGCCTTCCTGCTGGAAACCTAATTTATGCGCCACACGTACAGAACCATGATTATTGGAAAAGCATCGAATCTGAAGTCGATGAAGATTTAGTGTTTCAAATGCAACTTTTACCATAGCTTGTCCAGCCTCTGTTGCAAAGCCCTGTCCCCAGAAGTTCTTGTTAATTCGGTAGCCAATATCTGCTTGCTTTTTCAGTTGAAAATCATAAAGAACAATTTCTCCGATTACCTTTCCTGTATCTTTTCGTTCCATGAGCCAAGTCAATTCCCGGCCAGCCTTATATTCCTCCATTGTTGCCTTATAATGATAATCCAGTTCTGTAATTTTTTCAGGCCTTTTGCTTCCGTCAACATCGTTTGATTCATCATAAAGACCCCAGAAACGATAGACGCTATAATCATTGATAAACTCAAGACTATCTTTACCATCCCTAGGATGATCCGTGATCTGCCGTAATCGCAAGCGTTTTGTTTCAATGACGGGTAGTTTTTGAAAACATGCATCTAAACTCATTGTTCTACTCCTTTCCTTTTATGGGAGGTTATAATACGAAACTTTACTTTTCTATCAAGTAAATATAACATATAACATATAACATCGAAGCGAAGTTTGCATGCATACATGCCTCGGAGCTAAGTATTAGTATATGTTATATATACAATTATAGAGCAGATTTGTCTATAGAGTTTCCAATAAATCGCCACTTTATCTATCTTAAAGTTGAATCTGATGTTCAACAAATATTCTCACTCCAATGAGGATGAGTAGAAAACCACCAAATAATTTTGCTCGTAATCCAAGGAGGGAGCCAAATTTTCGTCCGATATAAACCCCAAACAAACAGCATAGGAAGGTAATTATACCGATTACAAGTGCAGATGATAAGATATTCGTATTCATTACAGCAAGGCTTACACCAACAGCCAATGCATCAATACTGGTTGCAATTCCTTGTAGCACTAGGTTCTGAACAGTAAAAATATTTTTGTTTGAACAACTCTCCGGATTTCTTGCTTCTTTTATTGCATCCCATATCATATTAATCCCAATTAGACTTAAAAGAATTAAGGCAATCCAGTGTTGGAATTGCTGTACAATATCTGAGAAGGTACAACCTAAGAAATATCCAAGAACCGGCATTGCTGCCTGAAAAAATCCAAAGGTAAGTGCAGTTGCAAGTGCATTTTTTTTGGTTATTTTACAGGCACACATTCCATTTGATAAGGAAACAGCAAAAGCATCAGCTGCTAAACCAAGTGCTAAAAGAATGAGTGTTAATAGATCCATAATTTTTCCCTTTCTGCAATAAATATTCTTGATGGAATAAGCAATGCTATGATGTATTTGTATAGCATATAGCATGCTAAGAAGTGAGACTGAATGATATTTATTAATCTATATTTTTGTATTATGAGGAAGAGAAAAAGATTATGATTGCTAGGTGCTACATAAGAAAACTCATGCATGGTCAGTCAAAACCATACATGAGTCTCGTTCATTAAGGCAAGCCAGATTAGAATTTCTTCTCAATCATTATGTTGACTTGTCACATACTATAATGTATGCAAACTACTCCCTCATTCATTCTTGAATTGTGAACTATAGTATAACAAGATCTTACAATTATTGATTAAAAATAGGTTGTATAGTCCAGCTACACTCCTTGTCATTATATTGAATTCTAACATGATAGGATATCTATGGCAAGCCTATTATGTTAATTTATATAATTTTTACTTAATTATACTTGTAAAAAGAATCAATACCGTTCATAATTACATCTGTGAATGAAATTTGGTCATATACCTTAATCGCATTCATATCGATTGAAACATAGGATAAATTACAAAATCGCGACAGAAAGTTGGTATTCTTTATGACAGCCCTAGCATTTCAAACACTATATCAAATCATCATAATGCTGATGATTATCTTGGTAGGTATGTTTTGTTATAAAATAAATCTAATCAGTAAGGAAACAAATGAAAGATTATCGAATCTGGTTCTTATGCTAATCAATCCAATTGTAATCTTTGTTTCTTACCAAAGGGAGTTTGATCCTACCTTATTGAAAGGATTAATGATTTCTCTTGTACTAGCACTAATTACCCATATCATGGCGATCCTAATCGCCTATTTGCTTCTGCGAAAAAATAAGCAGGAAGCAGATCATGCCATTGAGCGATTTGCAATTGTGTATTCGAACTGCGGATTTATCGGTATACCTTTAGTTAACGGGATTTTAGGTGGTATTGGTGTTTTTTATATCACAGCCTACATGACAATCTTTAATCTATTTATTTGGACCCATGGGGTAATCATTATGACCGGAAAGAAAGATAAGAAAACTCTGATTACCGCCTTCCGTTCTCCTACCATCATTGCTACGATCTTTGGCTTTGCACTATTTGTTGCAAGACTACCGGTCCCGGACCTTATCGTGGAAGCTCTTTCTTATATAGGAAATATGAATACTCCACTGGCTATGTTGGTAGCCGGGGTGACGATTGCGCAAATGAATCTTCGGAAACTTTTTACCAAGCCCTACAATTATTATATAAGCTTTATTAAATTGATCCTTGTCCCCTTGCTTATGCTTTTTTTGTATCAGTTTTTTGATATATCTAGGGATGTTTTACTAACCACAATATTGGCTACTGCTTGTCCTGTTGGGGCAACGATTAGTCTTTTCGCCATTCGATATAAAAAGAATTATATCTATGCTTCTGAATTATTTGCCTTAACCACGCTTTTATCTGTTATTACAATACCTATAGTGATGACGATCGCTGGTTTACTAGTTAATTGAGCATAGATTAGAGTGGAATGTTGCTTGCGAAACTTGGTATATTCGTATAAAATATTAATAAAATTTATTGGTTAATCTCTGAATTGTTTGAGAATCAAACAGAAATAATGTACAAGTAATCTACCTTACTTGAATAATTAACTTATACAATTTGGATAATAAACAAGGTGGAGTGTATTAAGATCTTATAAGAAAGGTTTGTAATTAAAATTAAGCAAAATGAAAATAAAGGAGTAATTAAATGAGTGATTACGTTATTGTTAGTGATGCAACTTTAGATTTACCTTTGAACATTATTGAGAAATATGATATTAAGGTGATCCCTATGGGATTTGATATTGATGGTGTATCCTATAACCATTATCCTGATGAAAGAGAGATCACCGTTGAGGATTTTTACAATAAACTGAAAAATGGAGCGGTATCTCATACAACGCAGATTACACCAGCTACCTTTATTGATTATTTTACAGAGATATTAAATCAAGGGTTAGATATTTTGTACATAGCTTTTTCATCTGGATTAAGCGGTACCTATAATACCGCCCAGATGGTAATACAAGATTTAAAGGAAGAATATCCTCAGAGAAAAATATACTGTATTGATTCTCTTTGTGCTTCCATTGGTGAAGGACTTTTGGTCCTTAATGCAGCTATGCAAAAACAGAAGGGATTAAATTTGGAAGAATTAAAGGATTGGGTTGAGAATAACAAACTGGCTTCCAGACATTGGTTTACGGTAAAAGATCTGTTCTACCTTAAGCGGGGCGGAAGAGTCACCTCCATTGAAGCAGTGGTCGGCTCTGCATTAAGAATTCGTCCTGTTTTAAGTACTGACGATGCGGGAAAATTAGTTGTAATATCAAAAATCAGAGGATCCAGAGCAGAACTTGATTTAATGGTTAATAAGCTTACCAGTGAGGGGATTCATACTGAAGAACAAACAGTAATCATTGGCCACGGAGATAACTTAGAGCAAGCCAAAGAGCTAGAAAATATTCTTCGAACTAGAAATTTGGTAAAAGATGTGATTATATCATCAATTGGACCGATCATTGGTACCCATACCGGACCGGGAATGTTGGCATTGGTATACATGGGGAAGAAAGGGAACTAGGAGGAATATCTTTGAGAAATGATAAAAGAACCGATGGAGGTATGGACAAACAGCTGACGAAACCTTATAAAAAGGATTCAGAGTACTCTTATACTCTAGGAGCATTTCCAACTTACGAGATGATAAAAGCAAAGCCTGATATCGTACGTAAGGTATTGGTGCACTCTAGCTTTACGGATCAAGAAAACCTGAGAAAGCTTTGTAATCAATATCAGATACCCTTGGAGATCAATGATAAGGTTATCAATCGAATAAGCGATAAAGAGAATTGCTACGTAGCCGGTTTTTTTGACAAATATAGTTGTGAACTCAGGGATGATCGGCCCCATATTGTATTGGTTAATCCAAGTAATATGGGAAATTTGGGGACTATATTACGCACCTGTGTTGGCTTTGGCATCTATGATATAGCAATTATATTGCCTGGTGCGGATATCTTTAATCCCAAAACGGTTAGAGCATCGATGGGAGCTCTTTTTCGCTTAAATCATCACCTTTATACATCATTTTCGGAATATCAGCAGAGCTACCCAAAACACGAATTATTTACCTTTATGCTAAACGGAGAAAAAACGCTGACCCTAAAGGATTGTCCTAAGACTGAGCTGTATTCCCTTATTTTTGGAAATGAAGCAACTGGTCTTGACGATTCCTATAAGGAGATTGGTACAAGCATATTCATACCACAATCTGCAGATGTTGATTCTCTTAATTTGACCATAGCTGTTGGAATAGGAGCTTATGTATTTACAAATCAAGGAATGCGTTAAAGATATGCGCAAGAATGGGAGGAACTATGAAACTGAATTACAAACGGACCTTCTTTGTTGGACTTGCATTTCTATCCATATGTGCCTTTTGGCAGATGTACGATAATATAATTCCTTTAATGCTTAAAAATACGTTCGGCCTTGGTGAGACGGTAACTGGTATTATTATGGCCTTAGATAATGTGTTGGCTCTCTTTCTTCTGCCTGCATTGGGGGCTTTATCCGATAAGGTGGATACTCCAATAGGAAAAAGGACGCCATTTATTATTGGAGGAACCCTGGTAGCGGTGATTGCTGTAATTTTTATTCCTATCGCTAATAATCAAAAAAGTTTAGGGATGTTTATTTTTTTCCTTGGTGTCGTATTGTTTGCCATGGGTACCTATCGTTCCCCTGCGGTTGCATTAATGCCTGATCTTACGCCAAAGCCCTTAAGGAGTAAGGCGAACGCAGTAATAAATCTAATGGGAGCAGTTGGTGGGGTATATACCCTTATTATGATTAAGTTATTGGTTAATAAAGAAAGCTCGGATTATCTACCAGTCTTTCTATCTGTTGCGGCCCTCATGGTCATAGCAATTATCCTGCTTGTGATAACAATAAATGAAAAGAAAATAGCAGAAGAAATCAAAGCCTCGGAAACTTTTGATCAGGAAGCGGTGGAAGATAAGTCAGAGCAAATGACGGATCAACAGCAAGTGTATGAGATGTCAGGAAAGGTTAGAAAAAGTCTAATCTTCCTTCTTGCTTCGATCTTTTTCTGGTTTACTGCATATAATGCAGTAACTACAGCTTTTTCCAGATATGTTGAAGTGGTATGGAAGTTAAAGCCTGGTGGTTTTACAGATGCCCTTTTAGTCGCTACGGTCGCTGCAATCGCAAGTTACATACCAATTGGACACATTGCCAGTAGAATAGGAAGAAAGAAGACCATCTTAGCAGGTATTCTCCTTATGACAGGTTCCTACCTTTGTGGTGCATTCTTTACTTCATATTCCTTCTTTATCAATATTATCTTTGCCTTTACTGGTATTGGATGGGCTGCGATCAATGTAAATTCTTTGCCTATGGTGGTGGAAATGTGTAAAAATTCCGATATCGGTAAATTCACCGGAATCTACTATACCACCTCTATGTCAGCGCAGATTATTACACCAATTTTATCCGGAGCATTATTAGAAAGCATCTCCTATCGTACGCTTTTCCCATATGCTGCGGTATTCTCCATTGCCTCCTTTTGCACTATGCTCTTGGTAAAGCATGGTGATTCTAAGCCGATGAAAAGGGCAAATGCAATCGAGAATTTTGATGTGGAGGACTAGAAAGCAGACTTTGGGTATTCTACTTGTGTTCGTTATATAGAGTAAGGAGTTAATCATATGTTAATTAATTTCATCTTGCTGGCTTCGATTTTAACAGCACTGTACCTACTAACCATTATGCCAAAGTTAAAGCCTAATCCGGAAATAAAGAAGTTTGATGGATGGTTTTATGCACACCGTGGTTTCCATAATAATAATTCCAAGAGACCAGAAAACTCAATTCCTGCCTTTGAGGCCGCCGTGCATAATCATTAC